>NZ_SCOH01000049.1 GCF_005503445.1 Chitinivorax sp. B
CTCCCGGCCACTCGCCTCGATCGCCAGATGCATCAATTCATCTGCACTCAATAAATCTTCCACTGACCTTACCTTTCCACCGATCGTCACAACCATGTCATTCAGGCTGCATTACCCGATAAACAATATTACTGCCCCACGCCAGCTGCACTCCAAGCAATAAATCTGCTTTCTGACATACCAATGCACCATACAAACTTTATTTATGCATACCAATGCAGTAAAATCACATTCTATATTAAAATCACGTTACTTTCGAAAAAGCATATAAATGCAGCTTGATCAAGCTCATCAAATGATGTCCAACCTGATTTGGACCAGCCTTGCCCTAACAGCACCAGTGCTGCTTATTGCAATGCTGGCAGGGCTTCTTATTAGCATCATCCAGGTTGTTACCCAAATTCAAGACATGTCGCTGAGCTTTGTACCTAAATTACTCGCCGCCGCAATTGCACTTGTCATATTTGGACCATGGATGCTTCGAACACTGTTGTCGTTTGCAACCCAGTTGATTGTCAACATTCCACAACACCTTTAAAACGCAAACCTCCAACAGATGCACTTTTTATTTGATCCCCGCTGGGCCACGCTGGCATTGCTTTGCATGATGAGGTTAACAGGTCTTTTGCTGTTAACCCCCGTGCTCAACGGATTTTCAATTCCGCTCCGAATTCGGCTTTTCATTGTCATCGGCTTATCCGCCTGCCTGGCAAACATAAGTCAGGATTACTCAATTCCTCCGCTGACTGATATTGTTTCGTTAATCCTGCTTTGTGCAACAGAGCTTGCATTAGGAGGATTGATGGCATTTGGTATTTTTACTGCCTTTGCTGCTTTTACCATTGCTGGTCGTTTACTGGATATTCAGATTGGTTTTTCCGTTGGCAGCCTGATTGATCCCATTACCAAGCGCCAATCACCTGCACTGGCATCGCTATTCGATTTATTTGCGATTTTGGCGTTCTTTGTCAGCAATCTTCATCACACACTGATTCGAGGCTTTGCAGCATCATTGGAGCACGCCCCGCTCGGCCAATCCGTACTGCCCATCAGCCCCGCTTTGCTGATCAAGCAAATTGGTGTCATGTTCAGCCAAGGGCTTGCGCTTGCTGCACCTGTTGCATTTTGCCTACTGCTGGTCGAGCTGGGACTGGCCGTGTTATCACGCAATATTCCACAGCTCAACATCTTCGTCATCAGTATGCCGATCAAGATCATTGCTGGCTTAGCCATGCTCTCGTTGACCATTCGCTATCTGGCACCAGCGATATCCCAGATATTCAATAGCATCTTTACTTACTGGGATGCGCTGCTGGCATAGCAAAAATGGCTGAACAAGAACTTGATCGTAATGAAACTGCGACCCCCTACAAACTTGAACAAGCCCGAAAAAAGGGCATGGTCGCCAAGAGTCCTGATTTAGTGTACATCGGGATACTAGCGGCCATCACGCTATTTACCTATTCATCTGGCTGGAAGACTGTTACCGCACTCGCCAAAGTAGAACAAACTGTTTTGCTCAGTATTGGCGCAATCGACTGGTCACCTGAGTCTGTACTCTATTGGTTCTGGGGCCTTGCAACTGCAATTTCATTACCACTTCTACCCTTTGTCATGATGGTTGTAGTTGCAGCAGTCTTATCAAATTTCATGCAAACAGGCCCGGTTTTCAGTTTCAAACCCATTTCACCAGACTTCAATCGACTTAACCCTGCAGCGGGTTTCAAAAAGCTATTTTCACTGAAAGTGCTTTATGAAGGAGGAAAGAGCATTTTCAAACTCACAGTAGTGGGTGTTGTGCTTACTCTCAGCTTGCTGGAAATAAGCGAAAAACTCGTCATGCTGGCCAATATTGACAGTAGATTGCACGCCAAGCTTTTGCTGGATGAGGCCGGCTCCCTGCTGTTCAAGTTGATGCTGACAATGCTTGTATTGGCCATTCTGGATTTGGCCTATGTAAGATGGGAATTCGCACGACAAATGCGAATGAGCAAGCGTGAAATCAAGGAAGAATATAAACAGCGTGAAGGGGATCCAAGGATTCGTTCTCGCCTTCGGGAAATACGCCTTGAATTGCTCAAACGCACCAAAGGTCTATCCAACATACCTGAAGCAGATGTGCTAATTACCAATCCGACACATTACGCAGTAGCAGTCAAATATAGCCATGGCAGCATGCCTGCCCCAATGGTCATCGCCAAAGGTGCTGGCGATCTTGCCGCAAAAATGCGTGAACTGGCTACAAGACACCAGGTAGTCATCGTACAGAACCCGCCGCTTGCGCGCGCATTGTTTCGCCAAGTGGAAGCTGACCATTACATCCCTGAATCCCTCTATCCACAGGTTGCAAAAATCTTGATCTGGATCTACGCCGCAAGAACGGCCAAACAACAACACGCAGGGGCACAATGATGATGAACTCGTTGCGCCGCATTTTGGGAAAGCATGCTGATATAGCACTGGTTTTATTAGTGCTCGGCATTCTGATGGTGTTGTTTACTCCGATCCCGCCAGGGCTACTGGATTTCCTGATCCTGTCAAATTTCAGCTTCGCACTACTTATCCTGCTGCTGACTTTCTACATGGCCAAACCCGTAGAATTTTCCACCTTTCCATCGCTTTTGCTGGTGGCAACACTATTCCGCCTGTCACTGAATGTCGCTGCAACACGCCTTATCCTGAGTCATGGCGATGCGGGCAAGGTAATTGGCGCGATTGGCAGCTATGTGGTCGGTGGCAACTATGCAATCGGGTTGATTGTTTTCCTGATCTTGATTGTTGTGCAATACATCGTAGTTACCAACGGCGCACAACGTGTATCCGAAGTAGCGGCTCGCTTCACTCTGGATAGCATGCCTGGCCAACAGATGAGTATCGATGCTGACCTGAACATGGGCTTCATCGATCAAGAAGAAGCCAAACGCCGGCGTAAAAACCTGGAGAAGGAAGCAGGCTTCTACGGCGCCATGGATGGTGCCAGTAAATTTGTAAAAGGTGATGCGATTGCCGGCATCATCATCATGCTGATCAACATCATTGGCGGCCTGGTCATTGGTGTGATGCAAATGGGTATGCCATGGGGCCAAGCTTTACAGACCTTCACGCTGCTAACCATCGGTGACGGCATTGTGACACAGGTGCCCGCACTGGTGATCTCGGTCGGTACCGGCATCATCGTTACGCGCTCCGCATCAGATGGTCAGTTAAGCAAGGAAGTCCTACGTCAGCTTACGTCATTTCCCAAAACGTTACTCTTGGTGTCTTGCGCACTACTGGGTCTGCTCTTCCTGCCAGGCATTCCCGCATTACCTGCAGCAATACTGGTGATTTTCTTTTTGGCTACGGCATGGCTGGTCAAGAAGATCAGCGGGTCCAATCAAGCAAAAGATGAAGGTATCCTCGACGACGAGCCCAGTGTTGATGGTGAAAGTGATGCCTATGGTGAGCTGACAATCGAACCGATCGAAATCTTCATCTCCAATAACCTGGCACCACAGCTTGGTGGAGAGCAAGCGATCCTGATGGAACGAATTGCCACCTTTCGTAAGCAATACGCCGTTGAATCCGGCTTGGTTTTGCCCAAGGTCAAGCTTCGCGAGGCAGATCGACTGGGTCCAAATCATTATGAGATCGCCATATTCGGCGTTACTGTTGCCCGCGGGGAAATCATGCCAGGCTACACCTTGGCCATCCATGCGGCAGGCAACCCCAAAAAGCTGAAAGGCATTGAAACCAAAGACCCCAGTTATGGCTTACCTGCCATCTGGATTGAAAATGAAGAAAAAGAAGCCGCCCGCCAAGGAAAGTATACGTTGGTAGATGGGGCAACCGTCTTCATCACGCATCTGTGCGAAGTATTGCGTCAACAATCGTCATCATTGCTGACGCGCGCCGAAACCGAACGTTTACTGGCTCGCGTGCGTCAGCAGCAACAAGGTTTGGTGGAAGAATTGGTCCCCACCCTTCTCTCCGTAGGTGAAATACAGAAGGTATTGCAGAATCTGCTACGCGAAAAAGTTTCGATTCGACACTTGCAAGCCATTCTTGAAACACTGACAGACAGCGCCAGGTTGAGCAAGGACCCAGGCTACCTCACCGAGCAAACACGTCAACGGCTTGGCCCGATGATTTGTCAGAGCTTGGTCAGCAACCAGAATGTGTTGCAGGTACTGACCCTGGATCCAGCGATCGAGCATCAATTTGCACAAGGCGTTCAGTCCATCGAGAACGGCGGTGCGATGGTCATTGACCCTCAGTTAGCAGAACGTGTGATGCGTCAACTTGCCCAGCAGGTGGAACGCATGATGAAAAGTAACCTACTACCGGTACTGTTATGCTCGCCGGAACTACGACGACATATCCGTTCACTTTCTGAGCGCATGATGCCGCATCTACGTGTTTTATCGCTTGCAGAGATTCCCAACACCATTGAATTACGGGCATTCGGTGCCGTATCAATGCAATAACCCACTGCATGAACAACAGGCAAATCACCCCATGAATGATGCACTGACCCTGACAGTCCAAGCCATGCATACTGATCTTCAGCGTGTCGAGGCTTTATCCCACAACATGTCAAACGCAACGACGCCAGGATATCGTCGTCAGGTTAATGTTACCCGACCGTTTCTTGAACACATGAACCCGCCAGAGGGCACTACTCGCATTCAAGGGAGTGGACCCACAGTTGATTTGAGCATCGGTGCCATCAAGCAAACCCATCGCGCGCTGGATCTCGCTATTCAAGGTAGCGCTTTTTTTGTAGTTCAAGGACCAACTGACCCTGCCTACACACGCCAAGGTGATTTCCAAATCGATAGCCAAGGTCGGCTTGCCACAACCTCCGGCTACCCAGTGCTTGGTCAGCAAGGAGAAATCACCGTCGGATCCGGGGCAATCGAGATCGACCAGCATGGTTTAATCAAAGTTGACGGTAGACCGATTGATACGTTACGCCTTGTCAAATTTGATTCAGACATCCAAATGAAGTCACTAGGGAATAATCTGCTGGTACCAATTAAGACAGCAGAACCTGTGGACGATAAAAACGTTACAATTCTTTCCGGATCACTTGAAGCAGCCAATGTCGTACCAATGCGGGAGATGGTGTCATTAATGGAGACCATGCGCCATTTCGAAGCTAGCCAACGCTTGGTTCAGGCTTATGATGAGGCGGTTGGAAAAAGCATTCAAAAACTAGGTGAATTCTAAGAAACCACGTCGGAATATTGATCATGATTGAAGCTTTATATATTGGCGCCAATGGCATGGGTGCACAACAAACACAAATTGATGCCATAGCCAATAATTTATCGAACATGAATACCCCTGGTTTCAAGAAATCCAGGGTCAATTTTCAGGAAGTCATTGCACAAGGCCTGGACCAAACTCAACAGATTTCCAATGTGCCGGTCAATACTCACCACGGTGTCAGTGTTGCAGGGATTGAAATGGATTTTTCTCCCGGCACACTGAAAAGCACCAATGACCCATTTGATTTATCGATTCAGGGGACCGGCTTCATTCCCGTTCAGTTACCTGATGGCACCACCGCGTACAGCAGAGGTGGCAGCCTGAAGCTCGATTCAAATCGCGTGTTGACGACACAGGCAGGTTACCCACTGCAGCCAATGATCCAGTTGCCAGAAGACGTCGAAGCCCTTCGTATTCTGGCCGACGGCCGTATTGAAGCAGCATTCAAGGACAATCGGCCATCAGTGGAGTTAGGACGTCTTGAGCTGGTCAATTTCAACCGGTCCGGTGCGCTCAAAGCGCTGGGTGGTGGCATCTATCAAGCAAATGAGAAATCTGGTGAAGCAATCTCAGGTCAGCCAGGTACGCTGGGGCTAGGCACACTAAGCCAAGGCGCACTGGAAAACGCCAATATCGACATGATTTCGGAAATGGTCAGTTTGATGTTGGCCCAACGTGCCTATGAAATGGGCAGCAAGCTCGTTCAGGCATCCGATGAATTGATGGGCATGACCAATAATCTGCGTCGCTGATTGAGTATGATGTTCCAATTTGTGTGGTGTTTTGCCGTGACCTTTAGCCTGCTACCCTCGATGGTACAGGCTGCTGTCAGCATTCAATTGAAGGAATCCGTACAACTCAAAAAACGTACGATCCTGCTTGGCGACATCGCATCACTCAATTGCAACATTGAATCAGATTGCGTCAAATTGCGTGATATACAGGTCGCATCACTCCCGCGGCCTGGATTCAAATTGAAAATTGGTCAACAGGATATCAATAAACTGATCCGCCAATATGATCGCCGCATTTTTTCGCAACTTACCTGGCAAGGTATTGCAGACACCATCATTACCCCGGCAACACAGTCTTTGGCTATGCATGATTTAATCGAGCAGGGAAAACTGTTGTTGACCCAACAATTTCCTAACGATCAGCCCGCAATCAGTTATGTCGGAAGCAATGAGGCGATTCTGATCCCCAGCGGAGAAATCACAATAAAAAAAGCCCGAGTTGCTGGCGTGGGGTTGCATAGCAAGATGGTCACCTCCTTCGATATCTTCGTGGATGACCAATATGCGCGAACCATCAACCTTAGCTTTGACATTTCGATCCCGCGTACAGGATGGGTCAGCAAGCAGGAACTGTCGTCGAATGTGTCTGTGTCGTGCAGTCAGTTTCAACAACAGACTGTTGATGCGACCACCATGCCCGATATGGTGACCTCGTGCAACGATACGATTCAGCTCAAACAGCCACTGGCTGCCGGGCAGGTACTTCGGGAAAGTCATCGTTATATTCCGCCCGCCGTCTCACAAGGCAGCAACGTGACGCTGAGTATTCACGCGGGCAATGTCATGCTTGAGTCAGGTGCCATTGCACTTGCCGATGGCCAGGTAGGTCAAATCATTCAAGTCAAACCCATCCATGGTACTGCACCCGTTGCAGCCAAAATTGTTCGACCGGGGATGCTGACTGCGATTGGAACACAATGGAAAAATTAGTATTGATGACACGCATTGCCGCGATTGGGTTGTGGCTGACACTGAGCGGTGGCACCCATGCCGAGAGCTTATATAACGAAAAGACATTCCAGTCATTGGTTGCCGACTCAAGAGCCCACCGGGTGGGTGATTTACTGACAGTACAGATCACCGAGAATGCCACCGCCAGCAGTTCTACGGACTTTGGTTCCCAGCGCAAGAATGATGTCGGATTGCGAGCTGATGTGGACGGCACATTGAAGCATGGCGTTGGCTTGCAAACCGACAACGGATTTGATTCAAAAGGACGGACCCAGCGCTCGGGACGTCTGCTTGCCCAAATTACAGTCACCGTTCAGGAAATTCGTCGTAACGGTGATTTGGTTGTTTCCGGCAAGCAATTGCTCGATATCAATGACGAAAAACAAGAGATTCAATTGACCGGCGTTGTCAGACCCCGTGACATTGAAGACAACAATACAATTCCATCAACCCGACTGGGTGAGGCCAACATTCGTTATGCTGGCGAAGGTGAATTGGCCAGCAGACAGCGCCCCAGCTGGTGGAGTCGACTGCTTGCATTAATTGGATGGTAATCATGTACAAGTTTTTAAGCAGCCTTTTCATATTGTTACTTGCAGTTGATATCGCCAGCGCGAATACAGACGGGGTCAGAATCAAGGATCTGGGTCGCCTGACGGGCTGGCGTGAAAACAGTCTGGCAGGGTATGGACTGGTAACGGGTCTCGCAGGTACCGGGGACTCCACCAGCAACAAAGCTACTCGCCAATCGATTGCAAACGTGCTGTCTCAGTTTGGTGTCAATCTGACCCCAGACGAAATCACCAGCCGTAATGCCGCTGTGGTGATGGTGAGCGCCAGTCTCACGCCGTTTGCGCGGCCGGGTGATACCTTGGATATCACAGTGACATCGCTGGGCGATGCACGCAGTCTGGTTGGTGGCAGTCTGCTGGTTACCCCAATGAAAGGGGCAAATGGCAAGGTATATGCATTGGCACAGGGCCCAGTTTCGGTCGGCGGCTACAAATACGACCTGAACGGTAATGTGATGCAAAAGAACCATCCAACGGTTGGCTCAGTCCCTGGTGGCGCAACTGTCGAAGTAGGGGTTGCCAGTCGATTGCTAGACGAAAACCATAAAATGACATTCCAGTTGTCCGAGCCGGACTTTACGACTGCCTCGCGTATTGCTACCGCCATCAATGGCGCATTGGGCAGAAATGCCGCACAGCCACGTGACGCATCAGCCATTGAAATCCAGGTTCCGCCAGAACATCGTGCCCGCGTCGTTGACTTTGTCACCAAACTGGAAAAGCTGACAGTAGAGCCGGACAGCCGTGCCAAGGTCGTCATCAATGAACGCACAGGAACTGTCGTAGCGGGAGGCGATGTACGCATCGCCAAAGTAGCCATCACGCACGGTGAGTTGAAGATTTCGATCGTGACGGACAACACCGTATCACAACCGATCTTTGTTCGTCAGACAGGTGCTGATGTCCGAACAGAAGTCATCGCCAATTCACGTGTTGATGTCAGCGAAAAAGGCGAAACCGGCTTTATTGGCGCAACCAACAACACGGTCGCGGATTTGGTTCAAGCACTGACCCGCATCAAAACCAACACGCGAGACATCATTTCCATTTTACGAGCGATCAAGGCCGCAGGTGCACTGCATGCCGAATTGGTCGTGCAATAATTTCCAGCGGAAAACCCTATGATCGAAAAAACCCATCCAATCACGGTCAATCTGGTGTCGATGGCACTGGATGCTGCAAGCATGCGGCACCAGGCAATCAGCATGAATATTGCCAATGCAACCAATCCGAACTATCGCCCTGTCCGTGTCAGCTTCGAAGACCAGCTCACCGCAGCCAGAGAAGCACTCCAGGCAGGTCAAACAGTCGACAGTCGTAATCTGTTCGGCGTTTCACCCAAAATGATCAACGACCCGACTTTGACAGGTGGCCAAGCGTCACTTGATATACAAACGGCAGAGTTGGCCAAGAACACGCTTCATTATCAGGCATTGCTCAAAGGCCTGTCCAAGCACCTCTCGATTGTGAGCACCGTCATTAATGAAGGGAAACGATAAGCATGGATTATCGTAATGCGTTTGCAATCAGTGCTGCCGGAATGAATCTGGAGAAAACCAGATTGGATGTAACCGCGCTCAATCTGGCCAATATGCACACAACCGTCGGACCGGATGGGAAAATATTTCAACCATCACGCGTCATCGCGAGCACACGAACCGTCAGTTTTGGTCAGCAATTTGGCGACATGATGACCAGTGCCAACGTGACCCTGCCAATGGCAAAGGTTGAAACAATGGATGTGGCACCTCGTGTTGTCCATGATCCTGGCCATCCCGACGCCGATAACAATGGCAACGTCTCGTTGCCTGGTGTCAATCATCTCAGCGAAATGATCAATATGATGAGCGCACTACGTGCGTATGAAGCCAATGTGGTCGCCATGAATGCCGCCAAGGTCATGGCACAGCGCGCATTGGATATTGGAGCGACATCATGAGCACCGCCTTTATTCCGCCCATCAACCCGGTACAGATCGAGCCAGCCACATCAGTTGGGACACTTGTAGCCATTGCAGCTCCCCAACCACAAAATTTTGCGGCCTGGTTTGATGGACAAGTCCAACAAGTCAGCCAGCAAATTGCCGTAGCCGATCAGGGGTTGCAGAAGCTGGCCATGGGTGATGCCAGCAATCTTCACCATGTCATGCTGCAACTTGAAGAAGCCAAGCTGTCCGTTCAACTGTTTGTCCAGGTACGCAACCGCATGTTGGAAGCCTATCAAGACGTAATGCGGATGCAGATGTGAGGACATGTCAGTGAGCACGATTCAACAGTTTTGGCAAAGCCTTGAGCAAAAAGGTCGCGTCGGATTAGTCATCGGCCTGGTGGCCATACTTGCGATCACAGCGGGTATTGCCTATTGGGCGTTTCGATCGGATTACCGTGTGCTGTTTTCCGGCCTGTCCCCGCAGGATGGCGCCGCCATGGTGGCCGAACTTGACCGGATGAAGGTCCCCTATCAGCTTGAACAAGGGGGTGAAACCATCCTGGTGGCTGCAGAGACAGTTCATAAAACCCGTCTGCAATTGATGGGCAAGGATATTCCCCTACACGGCTCGGTCGGTTTCGAGTTGTTCAACAACAATGATTTCGGCATGACCGAGTTTGCCCAGAAAGTCAATTATCAGCGCGCTTTGCAAGGTGAAATCACCCGTACCATTCTCGCCATTGAAGAAATCCAGGCGGCGCGCGTGCATTTGGCTTTGCCTGAGCAAGGGCTGTTCAAGAAGAACGGGTCCGTGCCCAAGGCGTCCGTAACGGTCACCGTCAAGCCTGGCCGTCAACTGGAGCCGGAGCAAGTACGTGGCATCCAGCGTTTGGTATCGTCTTCTGTGAATGAGATTCGCCCTGAAGATGTGACGATAATTGATCAACATGGTGTTGCATTGACCAAGGCCAAGCGCCCGGACAGCAATGAAAACCTGTCACAGGATCTGGTCGATCAAAAGAAGAGTCTGGAAGACTATCTAACCCGGAAGTTGGACAGCGTACTGGAACGTACCTTTGGACAGGGACAAGCCATCGCCAGCGTCGATGTCATGTTTACCGACAAGCATGTGAAACAGACAACCGAGGACGTATTGCCCGCTGCAGGGCAAACGGAATCCCGGCAAGGTCTGATTGTTCGCGAACGCCAAACCCGTCGTAGCAACAAGGCTGCTGATGGTGACCTCGCCTCACCGATGAGTGATGGGGCAGATCAACGAGAGACCGAATACCAGGTTGGCCGCCGAGTTGAACAGACCGAACGCGCGCCAGGTGCGGTGGAACGTATCAGCGTTGCCGTCGTGTTGCGTCAGACTCCGGGGGAATCACAACTAGAAAGGCTACAGGACGTCGTTTCCAACGCAGTCGGCCTGAATATCGATCGCGGTGACACTGTGGCGGTCTATACAGCCAGCCAGTTGGCAGTGTTACCAGGTCATCAGGTCGGCCAAGCCGAGAAGTCGCTGCTCGCACAGATGCCTGACACCGTCGAAGACAGGGCGCCAGCACCCACTAAAAAATCGCCGCTTCTCAGCCCATGGCAGTGGATTGCAGCAGGATTGCTGGGTGGCGTGGTCATGCTGTTCATCCTGGTCAAGTTATTTGGGCAAAAACGTCCCGCCGATGCCCAGTCCAACCTGACTGCAGATGAACGGGAAGCGGCCCTGAAGCGCATTCGAAGCTGGATGAAAGATGATGGGGACCAATCCAGCCAAGGGGCATCATTGTGAGCGCAAGGAAAGCAGCGCTAAGCTTGCACGCGCTTGGTGCAGCAGATCGCCGGTGGATTCTGGCACAGCTTGACGATACCGAGCGTCAGCAACTTGAATTTCATCTTGATGAGTTGCAATCGCTGGGGATACCAGCCAATGCAGAGCTGGCTTCAGCCGTCATACAGAGTCAGGCAAGCTGTCCGGCAGACCAGCCAGCAATGTCCAATGCGGCCATGTGCATCAGGCATCAACTGGACAATGCGCCAGCAGCCGACATTGTGGCAGTGCTAAGGGAAGAGCCCAACTGGATACTGGCGCCTGTCTTGAAGCTAGGGCCTTGGTCTTGGCAACCGGCGTTACTGTCTGCTTTGGACGCAAATCGCCGAACCGCCTTGGTCAGCATGCTGCATACCCAACCTGCCCTGCAGGAGGGATTCATTCTGGCATTACTGAGCGCGTTGGATAGCCAATTGACCATGCTACCCAGTCAGATTGACGTGGCTCCATCAGCATTGACATCGACTGATCAACCGCCTTTGTTACGCTGGGTACGAAAATGGCTCCCATAATTCGTAAACCGCAAGTTCTGACAGAAAAACGCGTCGTAGGCTCTCGTCCCGCCACACCGGCCGGGACACCCGCACAGGTCACCGTCAGCAAACCTGTCACAGGTACCATGCCTTCAGGCACGGCCAATCCAGCCAAGGCATCAATCCCGGAACCTCGTCTAGACAAAGCTGAATTTGACCGACAGGTCAATTTAGCCAAACAGGAGGCAATCAAAGCGGTTCAAGCAGAAGCGGAAGCCATCAAATCCAAGGCACACGAAGCTGGCTTTGCTGCTGGCTTGAAACAGGCTACGGACCAAGTTGCCCAAGGACAGGCCGAACTGTCCAAGCAGTTGGAACAGCTCGGCCAACGTTTGCTGGCACAGTGCAAACAAGATCAGTCGACATTGGAGACCGAAGCCGCCGCCATCGCCTTTGAAGCACTCTGCAAACTGGCAAGTCATCGCCTGCTTCAACCCGACGCTATCAATGCCATGATCCGTGAGGCCATGACCCACGTCAATCAACGTGGCATTCTGGCGGTCAGGCTCCATAGTACAGATCTGGCAAAACTGCAGGAATATGACGATCAGGATGCAGTGAGCACTTTGCCGATGAAATGGGTTACCGATGACACCCTACCACGAGGTGGCTGCGTGATCGAAACGACACTGGGTGAACTGGATGCAAGGCTGGACCACCAGCTTGAACAGTTGGCCATGGTACTGCGTGCCTGCGCCAAAGGGGACAAGTCGTGATCTCACGATTTCGTGAAGCCATCGCGGCCGCCAAGCTCTATCGCCGCATCGGCACCGTTGCCAACCTTTCTGGCTTGAGCATTGAGGCCCGGGGCCCCGATGCAGCCATTGGTGAAGTGTGCGAAATCATCCCGCGGCACGGCGATACGTTGCTTCGCGCGGAAGTGATCGGCCTGCGCGAAGATCGTGTCGTGCTGATGCCTTACGGTGATACCCGTGGCGTAGGAGTGGGATGCGAGGTGTATGCCACAGGCCAGCTTCCCGACATTGGCGTCGGCAACACCCTGCTTGGCAGAGTCATTGATGCGTTTGGCAACCCACTTGATAGCCTTCCTGCCCCTGCGCTGCAACAGCGTAGACCGCTACGAAGCGCCGCGCTGAATCCGCTCCAACGGCCACGTATCAACAAGGTGCTCGAAACAGGTGTACGAGCGATTGATGGCCTGCTCACCCTTGGGCAAGGTCAGCGGGTTGGCATCTTTGCAGGCAGCGGTGTTGGCAAGAGCACCCTGCTAGGTATGATTGCCCGTCACGTGATAGCGGATGTCAACGTGATAGCCCTGATCGGCGAGCGCGGTCGCGAGGTCAAGGAATTCATCGAAAACCACCTGGGTGAATCAGGCCTGAAGCGATCTGTCGTCATTGCCGCGACGGCTGACCAACCTGCCCTCGCTCGTGCACGCGCAGCCTATGCAGCGACTTCAATTGCCGAATACTTCCGGGATCAGGGCAAACAGGTATTGTTGACCATGGACTCCGTCACGCGTTTCGCCATGGCAAAGCGTGAAATCGGCTTGGCAGCGGGTGAGCCGCCAACCGCACGGGGTTACACCCCTTCCGTGTTTGCCGAGCTTCCGGAACTATGTGAACGCTGTGGCACGGCCGGTTCAGGTGGAGCCATCACCGCGCTTTATACCGTGTTGGTCGAAGGGGATGATTTCAATGAACCCATCTCCGACATGTTACGAGCCACACTGGATGGCCATGTTGTGCTTTCTCGTAAGCTGGCACATACCGGTCATTTTCCAGCCATTGATGTTCTGCAAAGTGCAAGCCGTCTGCTGACCGATCTGGTCGCGCCTGAAGATGTCAGCGTTATCCGGCAAGCCGTCGCACAACTGGCCGTTTTCGAGCGCAATCGGGAAATGATCGACATTGGCGCGTATCGACCAGGTAGCAATCCGGAAATCGACACGGCGGTCAAAGTATTGCCTGCCCTGAATACGTTGCTCTGCCAAGGATCAACCGAACACGTTTCACGCGCTATGGTAATCAGGCAGTTACATCAAATCATGGCCGGAGGTGCACATTGAAAAACCGGCGCGGCTTTCGATACCCACTGGATCCCTACCGCAAGCTTTGCGCATGGGAGCTGGACGAGCAAAAGCGTGAAATGCTTGACTTGGCCAGTCAGGAAAAACAGAAAGCAGAGTCGTTTCGGCAAGCTGACCAAGCATTTGGCACCATGCTCAACACATTACGGGGCACCCATGACTCGTCGATTGTGCTGGACCCTGCGGCCAGGGGCCTGTGGTTACAGTATCTCGGCAAGCTGGATGCCGATAGGCAAGCCGCAGATGAAGCACTGCAATCTACACAGCAATTGCGTGACGAGGCCTTTCAACGGTACGCCAACCAGCATCGACATCTGAAAGGTCTCGATGCACTTCGCGAACGTGCATTGCACGATTTTGACAAAGACATGGCAACCAAGGAGTCAACCAGATTGGATGATGCCTGGTTGCAAGCACTGGACTGGAAGTCGAAGCAAAATGCAGATCAATGACGAACTGCCAACATCCCTTTTGATGACAGGCAAAACACCCGATGCGCAGCAACTGCAAAATACCTGGTTGCATCAACTGGAAAAAGCGCAATTAGCGTCACTTGATGCCATCAGTGCAGCGCGGCAACCAACCAATAGACAAGATACAACACAGCAGCCCAAGCAATTTACCGATCACCACAAGACGAGTGAGCGCGGACAACGTGACACCACCCCTGCAGACGGGAATGCCCTCGTCTCAGCGTCATCTAGCCTGCCAATCGGTGACACTAAGGTAAGGGAATCCCTGATGAATCCTGGCACGACATCATTCGCCACGTCCGCATTCGGTTCACCTACAGCGAATCGTTTGCATTCATCCGCTGTCAGTACCGCGGTGGATCCAACACATGCCGGGGAGCCCGTCGCCAACAATCCGCCCCAACGCTGGCTTGAAAGTGGTCAATTGGGTATCCGGCTTAGCTTGGCACAGGCAACCATGGAAGCCCATCAACCCGCTCCCATGGTCTTTCAGCCTACTGAGAAGGCCACACAACCAGCTGCGACTGGAGAACCATGGACCAAACGTCACATGCACCTGTTTCAGGCAGATGATGGAATCCAGGTTTGGATCCGCGATAGCGAAATCAATACCCAAACGCTGAACACATTGATTGACGCAATCAGTGAACAACTGGGTCAACTAGGTTTACAGCTGAGTGAACTGACATTGAACGGTCAGAAAATCAGACTGGACAGCAAGCCAGGCAAACCAGTGGCGCAATCCAGGCATCAACCGGATATAGCCCGAAACACCACTTATTCAGACAGGCCTTCGTTGGATGAAATCCAGCATTTGGTCGAACACACTATTCAATCGCTTGGATGACACACTATGGCTATCGATTCCATTAGCAATGCGGCGGCCAACCTGCAAGGGGCCGGTTTAGGTTTGCAGGATCTGCTTAAGATTCTGCTGACGCAACTGACCTATCAGGACCCGCTTAAACCCATGGACAATCAGGAATTCGTTGCGCAAATCGCACAATTCTCTGCACTTGAATCCAGTCGTCAAGTCAATGAAAAGGTCGATCAACTCCTGAGCATCCAATCCACCAGTCAGACGGTGGGGTTGCTGGGCAAGACCATCGAGGCACAAACGGCATCCGGCAAAGTGGTGGGGACGGTTGCATCCCTGGCGCTGACTGACGGCAAACCCACCATGACATTGAACGCTAATGGACAGCTCTATACCGGCATCACCTTTGCCGATTTGCTGTCTGTTCGATAGCCCCAACGAGGTCAATATGATTGATACGATTTTTATCGGGATGTCGGGTTTATCCAGCTATTCCCGTGGGCTGAAAGTCATCAGCAACAACGTAACCAACCTGAACACACCCGGCTTCAAGAGCTCGCAACTTCAATTTGCCGATCTGTTTTATCAAGGCAGCCAGCAAGGCCTTGGTGAAGGAAGATTGGGGCATGGGGTTGGGACATTCGGTACCAACCTGAACTTCAAGACCGGTGATATTCGAAGCACTGGCAACGGACTGGACTTGGCGGTTGATGGTCAGGGTTTTTTCGTGTTGAAGGATGAAAAAGATAAGCTGACCTACACCAAGGCAGGCCAATTCGACTTCAACACCGATGGCGTGCTTGTCAGCCGAAATGGTGGTGAAAAAGTCATGGCACTGTCGGAAGGCGGTCGTCTTGACGAAATCCGCCTGGATGGAAAACGTACCAATCCACCCAAGGCTTCAACCAAGGTTACCTTGTCAGGTAATCTGAACCCGTCATCCACCGCTTACACTATGGAAAATGTAGGGGTATTCGACTCTGCCGGTCAGCA
Source organism: Chitinivorax sp. B (assembly GCF_005503445.1). Classification (NCBI taxonomy): domain Bacteria; kingdom Pseudomonadati; phylum Pseudomonadota; class Betaproteobacteria; genus Chitinivorax; species Chitinivorax sp. B. The sequence continues at coordinate 16,194 of NZ_SCOH01000049.1, forward strand.
ACACCAATTGAAGCTGGCTTTTACCAAAGGCACCAGCAGCAGCCCATTGGACCCGGTCACCTGGACGGTGGTTGCGACAGAAGGCGCTACCACCGTTGCGAGCGGCAGTTTCAAGATGAAAGATTCCAAGCCCATGGCAGGTGCTGACACCATTGATTTGACGTTTACACCAGCTGGTGCCGCAGCCACAACGGCCGTCTTGGCGCTGGGAGCCGATGTCCGTGGTGACGCCTTGGGCACGACATCGACATTGACCGTGTCTCAGAAAGATGGCTATGCATCCGGTTCAATGATCAAACAGACATTCGATGCCGAGGGTCGACTGGTCTTGTCTTACTCCAACGGTCAAACAGATAAACCGTTCCAGCTCGCATTGGCACATGTCAGCGATATCAGCGAACTGGTTCAGGAAGGGTCCAACCAGTTTACTGTCAAGAATCAGAACGCACTCAGCTATCACGTTGCTGGTAATGGCAAGGATCGAGTCATCGGTGGATCGGTTGAAGTATCCAATGTCGACCTGTCCCAGGAATTCAGCGACCTGATCCTCAATCAACGTGGTTATCAGGCGTCATCGCAAATGGTAAGTACCGCCAACGAGATGATTCAGCAACTGTTTGACATGAAGGGTCGTCGCTAAGTGGACGTTAGACCATTTTTCCTGCTCAGCCAGTCGTATATTGCTGGATTGCAATCACGGATTCGAACCGGTATCCAGCACTGGGAAAGCCGCTGGGGGACACAGATTCCAAACACATTGCAAATCCGTTCACCTCAGTCTTTGCCAAGCAATGACCGTCAGGGTGTCTGGCAGACCTGGTATGGTCAGGCCGGATTATCGGTCTTGGTAAAAAGCGAGGATGTCGAACGCTTCTGCGATCAGGTCTTGTTTGCAGACCGTCGCCAGACTTCCTTGTCAGACCGTCATCTGGAGTCCGGGCTGGCTCCGCTCGTAGTCAGTCAGGCTGCGGCCGATTTCGTACAGCAGTTACTTTCAGCCGTGCGTGAACAACCCTACGCTGCTCAACACCACGAGCAGCCGACAGCACTTCCAACCGAGATTTTCCGGGCTGGCGCTGATGTACTGCTGATCAGTTGGGCTGATACCCAAGGAAAGCCATTGAATCTTTTGGTGACAGGTTTGCCGACACCAGCAATTCGTTCACTGGGCCGCCCCAATCAATCGTGGCGACAGGCCATTGGCAAGCAACATCTGCAAGTGAAGGTTGAATTAGGCCAGGTGGAACTGACGGTGGGCCAGATCGAAACATTGCGGTTGGGCGACGTGGTGAAACTTGATCAATCGCTGGATGCACCGTTGCTTGTTCGTGATGATCAGGACACCCCCATTTTCCACTGCCACCCTGGCACACAGCATGGCCACCGCGCCATCTCGCTGATCAAATTGAAAGTATGAATCCTAGAAGGTGATGAACGTGAGCGATACCAACGACACCAACCCTGCTGAAAACACCACACAACTTGTCGATCTGCCAGAACTGAAAAATCCTGCCAAAGCAGGGGCATCGCTGGTTGGGTCAAATATGTCCGTCATTCGCAACGTTAAAGTCCGGCTGGCAGCCCAACTGGGCAATGCTGACATGCTGGTATCAGACTTGATGGCAATGAAGGAAGATACTGTCGTCAAACTGGATCGACTGACCGATGAACCCGTCGACCTGATACTGGATGGACACATTGTGGCACGAGGCCAACTGGTCGCGGTCGGTGACCATTTTGGCGTGCGAATCACTGAACTGCCTCAGGAAAGCTGATGCGCCATTTGCTTGCGGCCTGCATGACAACCTGCCTACTGTTTACAACGCCAGCCGGTCGAGCCGTGCCTGCCGAATCCTCACCAGCCCCTGCGAGCCAACCCATCCCGTTCAAGCGTGCCACGTCAGGTGAAGACGATATGGTGATGCGCATGATCGGTGCGCTGGTCGTGGCTGGCCTATCGGCCTTGGGCATCGCCTTGCTGATTCGCCGGTATGGCCTCGGGATCACGGGTTCGTTGCGTCCGTCCAACAAACGGCTGGTTCTGCAGGAACGCTTGCGCGTATCCCCTGGCACACAGCTTTTGGTCGTCCGCTTTGATGAAGAAGATTTACTGATTGCCGAGAGTGCCAGCGGCGTCACCATTTTGCAGCGACATCGTCACCCCTTACCCAATCAAGAAGAGAAATCCGTCGATGTCTGAAATGAAACACCGCCACGTCGCATTGTTGGCGGTAGCCATGCTTTTCACCTTGATCACCTTTCCGGCTTTTGCCGCCGGTACTGGCGGCATCAGTCTGCCGGGGTTGGAGATCCGCCCTGCCGGTCAGGGGCTGGATGCTGCCAACTCTGTCAGATTGCTGTTGGGATTGACGGTATTAAGTCTGGTGCCGGCCATCCTGGTGTCCATCACCGCATTCATGCGCATCATTATCGTACTGTCGCTATTGCGGCACGCGATGGGTATGCAGGAAACCCCACCCAATACCGTATTGATCAGCCTTGCACTGTTCTTGACGCTGTTCACCATGTCACCCGCCATCAAAGAGGCGAATCAGGCCGGGTTCGAACCCTATCTGCAAGGTAAGATCAGTACCGAACAAGCGATGGAGCGTGGCTTCAAGCCTTTTCGTGAATTCATGGTTCGACAGACACGAGAGGAAGATCTGGCGTTGATGGTTGACATCTCACACAGTCCGCAACCCAAAACCATCGACGATATCAACAATGTGCAATTGATCCCTGCCTTCATGCTGTCGGAGTTGCGTACTGCATTTCAGATTGGTTTCATGGTTTTTCTGCCGTTTCTGCTGGTTGATCTGATCGTCTCAGCCATTTTGATGGGCCTGGGAATGATGATGGTGCCACCGGTGACCATTTCCCTACCGATCAAGTTATTGATGTTTGTACTGATCGATGGCTGGAACATTTTGATTCGTGCCTTACTGGGCACTTTCCAATAGCAGTCCCTGTCCGGTGATATGTTCAAACGATGCAACAAGCTGGCCGACCATCCTGGGAGCAGTGGGACGAACATGAAGAGCGGGCACTCTGGGTGCAAGCACGCGCCCAGAGTGCGGATGCTCGCGAGCGGCTGATTACCAATTATCTACCCTTCGCCAGAATGCTGGCGGCCAAGCTTTATGCACAACGCACCACCGATGAAATTGATTTCTTGGATTTCCTGCAACTGGCCTCAATCGGCCTGATCGAAGCCGTTGACCGATACAACAACACAAACAATGCCGCTTTCACTACCTATGCCAGCTATCGGATCAATGGGGCTGTCCTGAACGGACTGGAACAGTACACTGAACGCCAGAAACAGCTGCAAGTTCAGAAACGTATACGTGATCGGATACAATCCGTTGATACCGACTTGCCATCCCACAACAACGGTGTGATGGCGTCCTTCGAGCGTATCGCCACCGTTGCAATCGGGTTGGCACTCGGCATGATGCTGGAGGAGGACGGACTTTACCTGACTGAGGAAACCAGCATTCCGGCAGCCTATACGTCTCTGGAACTATGGCAACTGAAAAAATATCTACATTCCTTGCTGCCAAAACTCCCTCATCGCGAAGCGCAAGTGATTCGATATCACTACATGCAGCAACTATGCTTCGAAGACATCGGCAAAATCATGAATCTGACCCGAGGACGTGTGTCGCAGTTGCATCAGGGTGCACTGGCCAAACTACGGGCAGAAATGGCGACAGGCGCGCCACTGGATGTCACATGCTGACCCACCCATGCATACCCTTACCCGTTGCCCTACCTGCACCGCTGTTATTGTGTCAGGCACGGTGGCAGGATATCCTTCGCCAACCATTTCCTATCGACCTCAACTCATGACGACGCCTATCAGCTCCGTGGGCAATCTGGCTGCCATTGTTTCCGTCATCAGAAAGCAGCTGGCTGAAACCAAGTCACACCAACGTGCACGCCATCGTCCATCCGGCGCCTCTGGTAAATCCCATACACCATCACGCTCAATCGAACAACGTGTGGCAACCAGTTTGTCAGCCATAGCGCATGATGATCCTGACCGGGGGCGCAAAGGCATCAAAGCCTTCATTGAGGCTATATTGCTCAAGGAACTGGGTGAGCATTTGATGAATGACCCGGCGTTCTACCAGATGGCCGATGTCATTACAGACCAGATCTTGCAATCACCTGGCTTGGTCGATGCGGTGAACGCCGCCATCGCACATTTGACGACAGACGGGGTAAGCCCAGCGGCTTAACCCCGACATCGGCGTATTACCCTCGGCAGGTCTGTACGGCAATCCGTATCTGTTCCAACGCACCCGGGTCATCCAAGGTGGTCAAATCGCCAGGATCACGACCTTCTGCCAATGCCTGAATGGAACGACGCAATAGCTTGCCGGATCGAGTCTTTGGCAGCAGGTTGACGAAATGGACACGTGCAGGTCGGGCAATTGCACCCAGTTGGGCATCCACGACACTCATCACACTCCCCTCCAATTCCGCACTACCAAGGTGTAAGTCTTCTGCATGCTTCAAGACAGCAAAGGCCATCACCACCTGCCCTTTCACCTCATCGGCCACTCCAACTACTGCCACTTCGGCAACAGCCGGGTGGCTGGAAATCGCCTCCTCGATTTCGCGTGTTCCCAATCGATGTCCCGCCACATTGATCACGTCATCAGCGCGACCCAGAATGAAGTAATAGCCATCCCTGTCACGCCGCGCCCAATCAAAGCTGGAATACACTGATTCGTTGAAGTTGCCATAATAGGTATTGACGAAGCGTTCGTCGTCGCCCCATATCGTACTCAGGCAACCCGGTGGCAAGGGTGACACAATGACGAGGACTCCCTTCTCGTCAGCCTGCACCGGCAGGCCTGTCGCTTCGTTGAGCAGTTTGACGTTAAAACCGTAGACTGGCAGACCTGGTGAACCATACTTTTTCGGAATCGATTCGACACTGACATGGCCAGACAAAATCGGCCAGCCCGTCTCTGTTTGCCAATAATTGTCCACAATCTCGATATCCAGCACATCGGCAATCCAGCGTGCCGTGGGTTCATCAAGTGGTTCACCAGCCAAATAAAGCCGCCTCAGACTGCTGACATCGTGTCGTGTCAGGCAAGCTGGGTCCTGTTTTTTCAGTACCCGAATCGCGGTCGGGCTGCTGAACATGACCTTTACCCGATACTGTTCAACCAGCTTCCACCAGATGGCGGCATCCGGCCGGATTGGCGTACCCTCGTAGACCACGGTAGTCATCCCCGCAATCAATGGGCCATAGACAATATAGGAGTGACCAACTACCCAGCCGATGTCTGAGGTGGAAAACATGGTCTCCCCAGCTTGGCCATCGTAGAGGTATTTCATTGACGCGGCCAATGCCACGGCATAGCCCCCCGTATCACGCTGCACACCTTTCGGTTTACCTGTGGTACCAGAGGTATAAAGGATGTACGACGGCTCGTTAGATTCAAGCCACGTTACCGACACTTGCGCTCCCCAATGCTGCCGGCGCAGTTCGGCATAGTCATAATCACGTCCCACCTGCCGGGTCATCTGGGTATCCAATCCCCGGTTGACAATAATGACCTGCTGGGGTGGATGCTTAGCCAAGCGTAACGCCTCGTCCACCAACGGTTTGTATGGGATGCGCTTTCCGGCACGCATACCGGCATCGGCAGTGAACAATATTTTGGGTTTGGCATCATCGATTCGGCTGGCCAGGCTATGTGATGCAAACCCGCCGAACACGACCGAATGGATGGCCCCGATTCGGGTGCAGGCCAGCATGGCAAAAATGGCCTCAGCCACCATCGGCATGTAGATAATTACGCGATCGCCCTTATGTACGCCTAATACCTGCAATGCCGCGGCGCAAGTATTCACTTCGGCATATAGCTCGGCAAAACTGTATTGATGCTCGATACCGGTTTCAGTTGAAACGTAAACCAGTGCTGGCTGATCAGCACGTGTTGCCAAGTGCCGATCCAGGGCGTTATGACACAGATTGGTCCGGCCATCGACAAACCAGCGGGTGAATGGCAAACAGCTGTCATCCAGTACCGTGGTGAACGGTGCCTGCCATTCAATGAGCTTGGCCTGCGCTGCCCAGAAAGCGTGTGGGTCGTTGATCGACCATTCATGAAACTGCTGATAATTCATAGTTTGAAGCTCCATCCTCATTGTTTAAGACTTGTTTTGCGTCTTTACAGGTCTGATGACCCAACATGGGAAAAGCTCCAGCGGCGTGCGTTTGTTATACACTCGCCATTCAAAATTGTCGGGAAAATATTCTGATGAACACCATCAAACGATGTGATTGGGTAACCGATAGCGTTTTATATCAACACTATCACGATGAAGAATGGGGCGTTCCCGTACGTGATGATCGGCTGTTGTTCGAGTACCTGATACTGGAAGGGGTACAAGCCGGCTTATCCTGGATCACCGTATTGAACAAACGAGCCCACTACCGTGAGGTATATGATCATTTCGATGCCAGACGAATCGCCAGCTATGACGAAGCCAAGCAGGCCGCACTGCTGGCCGATCCCGGTATTGTTCGCAATCGCTTGAAAGTTGGCGCGGCTGTGATTAATGCCCAGTCCTTTCTCAAGATACAGGATCAATTCGGTAGTTTTGACACCTACATCTGGCAGTTTGTCGGCGGCCAGCCACGTCAGAATACCTGGGCAGTTCAAAAAGATGTACCTGCCAAGACGGCTGAATCAGATGCGATGAGCAAAGATTTGACCAAGCGCGGGTTCAAGTTTGTCGGCAGCACTATCTGCTATGCCTTCATGCAGGCAACGGGCATGGTCAATGACCACATCGTTACCTGCCATTGCCACGCAGCAGCCAGTCGATAAGGTTGCAGTGACTTACTTTGCAATTGCCGCACCATGTGATACGCACGCCACGGCCTCAATGCCTGCCATGGTCCAGTTCATGGCCGGATCTGCAAAACAAAAAATAAGGCAGGTCTCCCTGCCCTATTTCACTCAAGCATGCACAATTTCTGCCACGCGGTGCTCTGCCACTGGCTGATATTGCTCAAACTGCATGCTGAAATTGCCACGTCCGGCAGTCAACGCGCGTAGATGGCCGATGTAACCGAACATCTCTTTCAACGGCACCAACGCTTCGATCACCGATGCATTGTGTCGCATCAGTTGGTCGTGAATCTGACCACGACGGCGGTTCAAGTCACCAATGCAAGCACCCAGATATTCACTTGGTGTGACAACTTCTACGTGCATCATGGGCTCCAGCACCACCGGCGCGGCCTTGGTCAACCCCTCACGCAAGGCTGCTGCTGCGGCAAGCTCGAAAGCCATCGCAGATGAATCACGTTCGTGAAATGTGCCATCCAGCAACGTGACCTTCATGTCGACAGTCTGGAAGCCGCCGACATGGCCGTTTTCTGCAGCGCGGCGTATACCCGCCTCTACGCCTGGGATAAATTCGCGTGGGATGGCGCCGCCAGTGATTTTGCTTTCAAACACAATACCGCTGCCGCGCGATAACGGCTCAAGTTGTAACCGGACTTCAGCAAACTGACCGGGCCCACCACTTTGCTTCTTGTGCAGATGGGTAACCTGCACCGTTTTGGTAATGGTCTCGCGATAAGCAACCTGCGGGCTGCCAACACGTACCGCAACCCGGTAACGGCTGCGCAACTTTTCCAATGTCACATCCAGTTGCAGTTCACCCATGCCAGACAATATCATCTGGCCGCTTTCCGCATCGGTACGCAGATGCAGGCTGGGATCCTCCTGCAGCAAGGCATGTAAGCCCTTGTGCAAGGTTTGCATTTCCTCTTGAGTCGTTGGCTCCAATGCCACATCAATCACTGGGTCAGGCACGATAATGCGCTCCAGCACAATAGGATGATCCAGCGCTGTCAAGGTGTCACCGGTCGTGGTAGATTTCAAGCCCGTTACGGCCACAATTGCACCTGCCTGTGCAATACTCCGTTCCTGCTTTTTGTCGGCGTGCATTTCATACACACGGGCAATCCGCTCACGCTGGCCAGTGGCGGCATTCAACACCGTCTCACCAACTTGAATCTGCCCACGATAAATACGCAGAAAGGTCAACGCACCATGATCATCCGTCGTGACCTTGAAAGCCAGGGCAGCCAACGGTGCAGTAGGATCGGCAAGTAATATGTGGTCATCTACCTGATTGATACGATCCGTCGGGGATGGCAAGTAGGCATTCACCGCATCCAACAGGGGCTCAATACCCTTGTTGCGAAACGCGGAGCCAGCCAACACCGGGACGAAGCGTCCAGCCAATGCGCCGTGGCGAATGGCTGCCTGCAACTGCGCTACCGTTGGTATGGTGCCTTCCAGGTAAGCAGCCAGCAAGGCGTCATCCTGTTCCACCGCCAGCTCAATCAACTGTCGGCGATAGTGTTCCACCTGTTCAGCCATATTCAACGGGACATCAGCGACTTCATAGCGGACCCCGGCTTCGCTGCTTGGCCATACCAACGCTTTCATCGACACCAGATCCACCACGCCGCGAAAATCCTGCTCACTGCCAATCGGCAATTGCAGCACCAGCGGTGTAACCGCCAGTCGTTCGCGTAACATGGCCACCACACGCAGAAAGTCCGCACCGACGCGATCCAACTTGTTGATGAATGCCAATCGTGGCACATGGTATTGATCCGCCAGACGCCAGTTGGTCTCAGTCTGTGGCTCAACTCCTGCCACCCCATCAAACACCACCACAGCCCCATCCAATACACGTAACGATCGATTGACCTCAATATTGAAGTCAATATGACCAGGCGTATCAATCAAATTAATTTGGTGATCACGCCAAAATACTGTGGTAGCCGCACTATTAATCGTGATGCCACGCGCTCTTTCTTGTGGGTCAAAATCCATGGCAGTGTCGCCATCATTGACATCACCTACACGATATCGCTCACCGGTATAAAACAAGATGCGTTCGGTTGTCGTGGTTTTCCCTGCATCCACATGTGCAATGATGCCGATGTTTCTTAATTGTCTGTTTTCCATTTTAATCACCTAAAAAGCAAAAACCCTGATGAGTTTGCCCACCAGGGTTTATCCTTACCTGGAAGGCACATTGGGCCTTCCGCTTGCTATCAGCGAAAGGCTAGGTTACTTGCGCATCGGTGATCAGCGCGGACCAAGCCGGCAAACCGATCACCCAGGCACTGCCAAAGGTCGAGCGCAAGCTCTCCGGCCCTTGGCTTGCTTGAATTGATGCAATCAGTTTGTCGTAGGTACGCATGATTAAATCCTGAAAAATAAACAACAAAAAACCCGGTGGGAGTCCAACCGGGCTTTTTGACAATCCGGCGGGCCATCACCCGTCGCATTAAAAGCGTCGGGCTATGATAAAAGACAACTCAATACACAATCACCCTTAGCCAATACACAGGCGCAAGAACGCTTGACTGGACAGGTTATGGTATTGATCATTTGCTTCATCACTGCACCTATTTCATTCAATTCTTTTTATTAATATCACCATTGATAATAGCAAGTCAACCATGTTCATATTGACCTATTGCCAACTGCTCAGCCAATTCTCCAATTTCCGGTGCCATATAAAGCTTTTCTCGCCAATGTCCGGGAATGCCCGACTCTCCATAAAATGCACCTGCCAATTGGCCACAAATTGCAGCTGTGGTATCCGCATCATCCCCCAAATTGACCGCCCGCAAAATGGCCGCTTCAAATGTATCGGTATGGTAGAAACACCACAGCGCTGCTTCCAGACTCTCGATCACATACCCGCTACCACGAATCGATTCGATTGGCTTGTCCACCCAGTCTCCTGCTGCCAATGCTTTGACCGCTTCCGTGTGAAAAGGTGCCAAACCAGTCGGCGATGTCTTGAATAGAATTTCTGCCTTGTCACAACCAGCCAGAGCCCCTCGCAGCATACCGGCAAACAGCCGGCTGGCTTCGATGCATTCTTCCGCACCGTGGGTGGTACGAGTACTTTCGGTAGCGTAATGCTTTACCCGCTCAACATCGTTGAAATAAAACATGGGGATTGGAGCCAAGCGCATCAAGGCGCCATTGCCAGCTTTGTGGGGATCTGGGCTGCCTTGCCAGGGATTACCGGATGCCTGGTATTCACGCAATGCAGCAGCTACTGTCATTCCCACATCGAAACAATTACCCGTACTGCTCAAATAGCCATAGTTCATCCAGTTGCAATACCGGTTCATCTGGTCAATGGCATCGAACCCCCGACGCGTCAGCAGGCTATGAACCAGGCACAAAGCCATTGACGTATCATCGGTCCATTGCCCGGGAGCCAAGTCGAACGGGCCACCACCTATCATGTCAGTGACTGGTGTAAAGGTACCCCGGCAACAGAACTCCACCGTGGTACCCACGGCATCACCTGTAGCCAGCCCGAGTAAACAACCACGAAACCGATTCAAATCGGGTGGTGTGATTTCCATTTTCGCTCCGCATCATCCGGTAATTGTTGTTGCCCCAATGCATAAGGTAACAAACGTACTATATTCAAAGCATCATCGATACCACGGTGCTGCGTACCAGCAAACTGCAAACCCGCCAGCTGGATAGCTTGTCCCAACCCATATGCCCGGCTCAGTTGCTGCTGCACGGCAAATGCCTTTTTCACATTCAGATGTTCGCTGGCAATGGGATACGGTACCTGGTGCAGGCCACAATCCTGCTGCAACTGCCTGCGATCGTAATCCCCCCAAGAGCCGAACAGGTAACCCGGGTACTGCCCCAACCATGCCTTGAGCGCTGAAACCGCCTGGGTAAAATGCGGTGCGGCGTCGACATCAGCCTGCGTGATGGATGTCAGCTCGGTGCAAAAGGTAGTCAGCCGGGCATGCCGAATCGGCCGAATGAAGCTCTGGAATGTGGAAACCACCTGCAGGGACTCGCCTTGCACCATAGCCGCCCCGATTTCGATGATCTCCATCTCACGGCTAGGAATGCTGCGTCGGTTGCAACAAGTCGCTTCAAAATCAATGATCAGATAATAAGCTGGTCGTTTCATCGTCTTCCCAACAATCTGTCAGCATAAATGCCCTACAAACAAACTCATCGTATCGCTGCAAAAATCATACGTTGTCACAATGCACCCATATTTAACTTACTGAATCAAGCTCAAAAAAGCCCGTGCAGGCGCGCTCGGTGTATGGCTCCAAGCGCAATACAGGCGCCGCCGAGCTTCGTCACGCAAGCGGATCGACACCAGATCGGTATAGCCCGCCGCGACCTTTTCCGGCATCAACCCCACGGCCAGCCCACGACGGATGATGCGGTACATCAAATCGACATGGCTGATTTCGAAACTAACATGGCGGCCCACGCCCACCGCGGCAAAGGCCTCATCCGTCTGCCGACGAGCACTGGAACCGGCCTGGTAATCGACCATCGGATGCAATGCCAGTTCCACCAGCCCCAGCAGGGTCTGTGCGGCCAGCGGATGGGCTGGTGACATGACGGCCACCAGTTGCTCGTCTGACAATGCCTGCAATTCAACGCCATCCACCTTGCTACCAGGCCACAAGCCGATGAAGGCAATATCCAGTGTGCGTTCACGAATACCTTGCAGCAAACCGTCACTGCCACTCTCATACAAATGGATATCTACTTTGGGATGATATTGCCGATAGCGGGCCAGCAAATCGACCAGATCGACGGCAGTCATGGTGGCAATGGTGCCAACCGATAAGGTACCCAGTATCTCGTCCGCAGCAGAGGCAACATCGCTGCGCAACAAGGCGACACTCTCCAGAACCTGTCGGGCGCGATTCAAAAAAACATGGCCTGCAGGTGTCAGTTGTACATGCCGTGACGTGCGCTCAAACAGGCTGACACCCAGTTCACCTTCCAGTCGGGCAATCTGATGGCTCAATGCAGACTGTACCGTGTGGCATCGGCCGGCAGCAGCCGTGAATCCCCCCTCTTCCGCTACTGCCACTGCGTACTCGATCTGACGCAAATTCATATCATAAATCTCAAAAACAGATTAATAAGATGACAACAATGCATTTGTATCATGAATAATCATTCACGCATACTGGCTGCCCGTTTGCATCTGCGCCCACTGATCACAACATGACTTCTACTTCTCAACCTTTGAGCAAACCCATGATCGTGCTGATGGCAGCCACCACCGGGCTTGCCGTCGCCAGCAATTACTATGCACAACCTTTGCTGCAACTGATCGCCAGCAATCTGCGTGTGTCAGTACATTCGACAGGCATGCTGGTCACCACTGCCCAGCTGGGCTACGCTCTGGGTCTGGTGCTACTGGTGCCATTGGGTGATTTGCTGGAACGCCGCAAGTTGATTGTTGGCATGCTATTGCTGACCGCTACTGGCCTGCTGATTTCCGCCATCTCATCACACTTGATCACCCTGATGATAGGTACTGCCATTGCGGGACTGTTTGCGGTGGTGGCTCAGATTCTGGTCCCGCTTGGCGCCACCATGGCGGCCCCGAACGAACGTGGCAAAGTGGTCGGACAGATCATGAGCGGCTTGTTGATGGGGATTCTGCTGGCACGTACTGCGGCCGGCATCTTGTCGCAATGGGGTGGCTGGCGCGTGATCTATTGGTTGGCGGCGGGATTGTTGCTGATGCTGGCGGCCATATTATGGCGCAGGCTTCCGGCTGATCGACCGACCGCTGGCCTACGTTACCCCCAGTTACTGGCTTCCATTGCCCAACTACTGATGCAACACGCCGGGCTGCGGCTACGAGCGTTGCTGGGAGCAGTGTCATTTGCTGCATTCAGTGTGCTATGGACTTCATTGGCCCTGTTACTATCTGCCGCACCCTATCACTATAACGCGGCCACAATCGGCCTGTTCGGCTTAGCGGGTGCGGCCAGTACATTGGCCGCGTCACTTGTTGGCAAGTGGGCAGATCAAGGCGGCGATGGCTCGGCCACTACCTGGGGCCTGTTTGGACTGCTGGTTTCCTGGGTATTATTGGCGCTGGGCGGGCAATCGCTGTGGGCCTTGATTCTGGGCATTCTGGTACTGGATTTTGCAGTCGGCGCCGTGCACGTGACCAATCAGAATGTGATCTACCGTGAGCATGCAGCCAGCCGCAACCGGGTGACCAGCGGTTATATGACCTGCTATTTCATCGGCGGCGCCATTGGCTCGCTGGCTTCCAGCCAGGCCTTTCAATACGCGGGTTGGTCCGGCGTGGTAGCAGTCGGGGCGATCATTTGCCTGTTAGGCTTGGTGGTTTGGCTAGCCTATCGCCATATCGAACACATACCAGAGCTGGCACGACATCAAATCTGATGGGTATATGGATGAAAACGGCGCCTGATCGGTGCCGTTTTCATCATGGTTACCGTCAACGGCGCAACAAGCGCAGACCATTGAATACCACCAACAAGCTGGCGCCCATGTCGGCAAAGACAGCCATCCACATCGTACCTTGCCCCATGATGGTCAAGCCAAGGAAAACGGCCTTGATACCCAGCGCCAACACAATGTTTTGCCGCAAAATGAACGCTGTATCACGTGACAACCGGATAAAACGCGGGATCTTGCGCAGGTCGTCATCCATGAGCGCTACATCGGCCGTCTCGATGGCGGTATCCGTTCCAGCTGCCCCCATTGCAAAACCAATGTGAGCCTGCGCCAATGCAGGTGCATCATTGATGCCATCCCCCACCATGCCAACTACCTGCCGCTGATCGCAAAGGGCTTGAATGGCGGCTTGCTTGTCGATCGGCAACTGATTGCCACGCACGTCATCCATTCCCACCTGCTGGCCAATCACGGCGGCAGTATGCGGATTGTCACCCGTCAACATCAACGTTTTCACGCCAAGCTGATGCAACTCGGCAATGGCCTCACGGCTGGTATCCTTGACGGTATCGGCCACCGCAAACAATGCCAGCACGCCTTCTGGACGACATAACAGCACGACTGTCTTACCCTGCCGCTCCAGCACGTCCAGCTTGGCCTCCAAGACGGGGGAGCAGATGTTCAACGATTCCACCAGATGATGATTGCCCAGGTAGTAAAGCTGGCCAGCAATCTCACCTCGCACCCCTTGACCAGGCAAAGCCTGAAACTGCTCAACTGGCAACGGTACGACTTTATCCTGTGCTGCTTGTCGGGTAATCGCCTGCGATACAGGATGATCGGACCGGTTGGCCAGACTGCTTGCCCATTGACGATACTGATCAACCCCATCCTCACCGATTGCTACAAAGTCAGTCTGTGCCGGCCTCCCATGTGTCAGCGTGCCGGTTTTGTCCAATGCCAGCCAGGTCAGGGTTCGCCCAGCCTCCAAATACCCACCCCCTTTGACCAGAATGCCGTGCTTGGCCGCGGCCGCCAGCCCGCTGACAATGGTAACTGGCGTGGAAATCACCAATGCACATGGACAGGCGATCACCAGCAAGACCAGCGCCCGGTAGACCCAGTCAAACCATACCCCATCCGCAATCAAAGGCGGCAACACTGCCACAGCCAACGCAATGGCAAAAACCGCCGGCGTATAGACTCGTGAAAACTGGTCGACAAAGCGCTGAGTCGGTGCACGTGCGCCTTGCGCTGCCTCAACGGCATGAATGATCCGCGCCAGCATGGTGTTGCCTGCCGCAGCCGTGACTTGGTAATCAAATGATCCTGACTGGTTGATCGTGCCACCAAATACCGTATCACCCATGCACTTCTCGACAGGCAGGCTTTCACCTGTGATAGGGGCCTGATCGACTGTGGATTGCCCATCAACTATCACACCATCCAATGCAACCCGCTCACCTGGCGCTACCCGCACCACGCTACCAAGCGTGATGTGTTCGGCTGACATCTTGATCCAGCTATCATCTGATTGCTTGACCAGTGCTTGCTCTGGTGTCAACTGCATCAAACCACGGATGGCCTGCCTGGCACGATCCAACGAACGCGCCTCGATTCGTTCCGCCACCGCAAACAGAAACATCACCATCGCCGCTTCGGGCCACTGCCCGATCAGCAGCGCACCCGTCACCGCAATGCTCATCAAGGCATTGATGTTCAGATTGCGGTTTTTCAACGCAACCCAACCTTTTTGGTAGGTGGTCAAACCAGCAGTCAGCACAGCCAACAACGCCAGGGCTGGTGCCACCCAACTGGCGGTCACACCCAACCAACCGACCGCCTCGGCAGACAACGCTGCCACACCGGAAATCACCAGCGGCCACCAGGGTTTGGCCACTTCCACAGGCACGGACTGTGACGCTACCTGTTGGACAGTCGCACTAAAACCCAACTGCTTGATCTCGACCAGGATTGCTTCCAATTGATCTGGCTGATGATGAACAGTCAGCACCCGCTGCATCAGATTGAACTGCAGCTGCTGGATACCGGACATAGTTTGCAGACGTTGCCGGATCAACGCCTCCTCAGTTGGACAATCCATCTGCGCAATGTGCAAAGCCGTGCGACGCAGGCTTGATAGTTGTTCTGCCCGCATCCCCAGATCCGCAATGGCAGCCTGCAAGTCGGATACATCCGCCAGCTCATGTCGCACAGCCAACGTACGCTGCATCAAGTTGAAATCCAGTTGTAGCACTGCAGGCATCCTGCTCAGCCGCTGTCGGATCAAACCTTCTTCCGTGGGACAATCCATTGCCTGGATGCGTAGTGTGACCCACTCTCCACGGCCATCGCCGTTCACTTCCGCTTGCGGCACTACCGCAGGCTGATGGCTGCCGCAGCAGGTACCGTCGGTGTGTCGATGATCATGCCGGACAGGCCCGGCAATGCGATAGCGCATGGTTTGGGACAATGTTTCGGGCGGACATTCACTCACGGCATGATCGTGATCATGGCGGTGCTGATGGGTCGAATGATCATGACGATCGGACATGATGCAACCTTTTGTTAAGTCATGTTGTCCATTTAACACCCTGAAGCTACTATAGAGTCAACTCTGCACCGGAGTATGGAACATGAAAATCGGCGAATTGGCCAAACTGGCCGACTGCACAGTGGAAACCATCCGTTACTATGAGAAAGAAGGCCTGCTACCGCCTTCGCGCCGTACCGATGGCAACTATCGTGACTTTGACGAATCACTGGTGGAGCGGTTGCGGTTGATTCGCAATTGTCGTCTGCTAGACATGACGCAAGACGAAATCCGTGCGCTACTGCAGTTTCGCGACCATCCGGACGACAATTGTGGTGACGTCAACGCGTTGATTGATCATCACATCGAGCATGTACAAGCGCGTATCGCTGAATTGCAATCACTGCAGACCCAATTGACGGCCTTGCGCCAGCAATGCCAGATCAGTAGCGCAACCCGGCAATGCGGCATCATCAAAGGATTGGAGGAACATGAAATGTTCGAGCGTGGCAACCATCCTGATCATACTTCGCATACTGCGGGGGTACACGGGCATCGACCTTTGCATCAACATAAATAGACCAGTTTGACAAGCTGTTGTGTACGCTATACAAGCCCCCGTACAGCTCGTTAGAATTTCGACCCTTTTCATCAGAGCCATTGCAGCATCCCGGCCCTGTCAATCGCTTTCAACCATCCACCAGAACCATGATCAATATTCAATCTGCAACAGTCGAAAACATCATCATTCATCAGGTTGGCAACAAATCCCGCGAGGAAGGTTATCGATTCTCCAGTGTCGAAGCCACTGACGATGGCGGCGTGAAAGAACTGCTGGTGCATCACTATCTGGCCAGCGTGGTCAAAGGTGGTGGTGACGGCTTTGTGTTTTTTCATGAGTCAGACGTCGAACTGAACGAAATCTTCCACTTCTGCAAGGAAATCTTTACGGATCCCACGCGATTCTGCGATGCATCGGAAAGCATTGCCAAGCATCTATATGCCCATTCGCTACATCCGAACGTCAGCGCCGGCGATCTGTTGGTAGTACGTTTCAACGGGGTACAGCAGGATGGTGAACCCTGTCAGGCTATTGGAATCTTCAAATCGGAGATTCGCGAACCTTATCTGTCGGTCGAAGAAGTGGATGGTGGCTTCAGCCTGCACAGTGATCGTGGCATCAGTCTGGGCATGGTGCAGAAAGGCGCGTTGATCCTGGATGACAGCTATACCGTATTTGCCGTGGACAAACTCAGCAACAAGACCAAGTACTGGCTGGAATCCTTCCTGAAGGTCAAAAAGAAACCCACTGAAAAAGCCTGCCTGAAATCGCTGACCCAGCTGGTAAAGCAGGTCACCAATGAAATCGAAGAGCCAACCCGTGCCATTGAATACAACCGCGCCCTGACCGATCAGGTCAGCAACGACGGGGCCCTGACGATTGAGGACATTAAGCAGATTTCATCAGAATTCATCGCCCCTGAAATGGTCGCCGAAGTCATTGCGAAAACCGAGGCCCGCGATCAGATCACGCTACCTGACACCATTGACGTACCGGCCGAAAAATTGACGGAAGCGGTTCGCAAAGGCAGCCGCAAGATTCGTGTGATGGCCGGGCTGGAGCTGGTATTTCAAGACAAGTACCAGATTGCTTCCATCGACAAGGATGAAGACACCGAAAGTGATAGCATTACGGTGACCTTGAAGCTGGGACGTCGCCACAGCTGATTTGACCTGGTCACCTACCGAACAAAAAAAGGCTGCCAAGATTGGGCAGCCTTTTTACTGCTTGGCATTGAAGCGTTCAGTTGTTCAACGCTTCGATTGCAGCCTGCTCTGGTGAATAACCGTTATAGAACAGATCCGTATACCATTCGGCCTGCTCTTCGATATTTGCCTGTGCCTCAAGCCGGGTCGCGCCGCGTGTGATCAGTTCCGTCTCCACTTGGGCACACCATTCCAGCAACGCCAGGGTGTCAGGGTCGAGTTCTTTGTTTTGTTTCATGGTCCACCTCGTCTGTCTTGGGTCAGTCAACCTGACCCTACCTGGCTAGTTTGCCACAGATTGGATTACAGATTATCTCGGCATCACAGGCTGACCAGGTTGATCAACGCACCAACATCATGCCGACACAACCCAAAAGAAACAAAATACCGCATATGCCCCCACACAGCTTCACCACGATAGAAGGATGCTCATCCTCCATTCCATAATCATTATCACCCTCTGTACCGGGGACAACGATCAGGAATACGAAGAGAAAGAAGCTAAGTGGCGGCAAAAACAGCAACAGTGCCCATTTTCCGGTGCGATCAATATCGTGCAAGCGTAATACGGTCAACCGAATACTCATGACCGAGGTAGCAAGCAACACGCTGATCATCGCTGTTACACCCAGCACACCAAATCCCAACAGCATGCTAATCACCAATCCTGCCATCATCAAAGAATACATGGCCAACTGATAGGCGAGAAACCGTGCCCGCCCATATCGCCCTTCCATCGAGAAACTGAAAAAGGGCGGTGTCATCCGATACTCCAGTGGCGCTTCTTTGAGCAAATTGGCAGATGGTGGCCGCCATGCAGTTACCTCACCCAATTTCGCCATCCTGGCCTTCTGTGCAAGCACTGCCCTCGCCTTTTCGATGTCCGCTCCACAACCACGACATTCTGTTCGACGCGTTTGTTCGGCACCACATGCAGGGCAAGTGATCATCTCATCCGGACCGGACGCATGCCCGTCACCACCAATCAGTGTCAACATCGGCTTTTCGAGGTGTGTATTCGCAATCAGGTTAGCAGGTGGTGTAGGTTCGATTACCCTGGTACCAATCCCTATTCTGGCCAACGCAGTCTGATATTGCGGCAACTGCAATTTATTGAGCCCCCGCTTGATTATCGTTTCCTGCCCCTGCAGTAATGCAATGGCCCGCACCTCTGTAATCTTTAGTAATTGCGCTAGCGCTACATGCGCCCGCTCGACATCATGCCCAGGAAGCACGCTTCCAGTGAGGGCCAAATCGATTGACTCCGACATATAAATTCCAATTAATGCATATATTGACTTAGAGCCTGTTCAAAGTCTTTTGAGCAATAGAGCCAAGAAGGCGAGATGGAAGAACTGCAAGCTGGTATTCAACTGCCGCTCACAGTTCTTCCACAGCCGCCGATGTTTTTCCAACCAAGCGAAACTGCGCTCTACAATCCAGCGTTGTGGCATAACCTTAAATG
>NZ_SCOH01000050.1 GCF_005503445.1 Chitinivorax sp. B
CCACCCACGCCTCCAGCAGCATTGGCATTCCTGATTGGTAACAAAACCTTAGCAATCCACATGGCGGAGATGTGCATGCCGATTTGGCAATGTAGGCATTGAAATTATTTTTGAGGACATGGGTGAGCGACTGCGTTGACGCACCGACACTGCAGTGGTAAACGCCCACACCACTCTGGATGGTGTTGGAATTTTGTTGGGCTTGTTGTCATTGACATCAGCGCTCCCACGCCAGCCTTGCTGTCGTCAGGCAAACTTCATGCTGAATAAGGGATGTGACTTCCTGTGTTGCGGGGCCTATCTACCCCGCCGAGGCATTTAGAGCCGCTAACAAAACCCTTCTGGTGTTGTTGTGCAAACTTGTCGTACTCACGTACTGCCTTCGTTTGCACGCCTAACCAGAAGCACTTCGCTGGGTTTTGTTAGCGGCTCTTAGGCGTAGTACGAGAAGAGGTGTGAATGGCGGGGAATGCCTGGACCGGTACTGTCAACTCATGCTTGGCTCGCCGACTTCGGAAAATGCATATTTGCTTTAGATCCGGGGTTACGCACGGGCTATGCTGTCAAAGGCCAAGTGGGCCATTTGGATGCCGATTTCACCCGGCAGACACGAGACTTTTCTTACCTCGCCCAAAAACCCTCAAAAGAAGGCAACCCGTGCGCCTTGCCTGCGCTGCGGGTGCTCGGTACTGCTCGTCAAGGCTGAACGGGATCGGGACTCGTTATGGCTGCCATGGTTGACTACCACCTATCCATGAATGAAGCATCATACAAGACAGGGGTTCCCTTGCCCGCCTATCGATTCTGCGTAACTTCACCACCCTAAGTTGGCATTAACTTATCCACACCACACTCGCCATTCTCCCTGTCCTGCCATTTCGGCGGTAAGAAAAGAATCGCTCTCGTTCAACAACGGTGCAGAAATCACCGCCATAAACCTGTTGGACACCTAGCTTCGCCAATCGCTGTCTGGCCAATTTATAGATATCAGCAAGATATTTGTTGTCTGGTATTTCCTCAAATGCAGTGTCTGCAGCAAAATTCTGCTCGACAAAGGCAGCGTAGACTTCTGGGCCGACTTCGAAGGCGTCTGGGCCGATGGCGGGGCCCAGCCAAGCCATGAGCTGGCTGGGTGGCACGCCCATGCTTTTGACTGTTGATTCAATCACGCCATTCAGTAAACCCCGCCAACCAGCATGCGCTGCTGCAACGACAGTACCCGCCTGATCACACAACAAAACAGGGAGGCAATCCGCGGTCATGACGACACACACGGCCCCTGGCTGCCTGGCAAAGCTGGCATCGGCATCCTGTGGGGTTTCAACACGGTTGTCCGCACATACCACGTCGGTGCCATGAACCTGATTCAGCCAACATGGTTCGGCTGGCAACAGGCTGCGCAAGCGGCGACGGTTCTCCGTAACATCTGCGGGGCTGTCACCAACATGCGTACCCAAATTCAAGCTATTAAAAGGAGGTTGGCTGACACCGCCCAAACGAGTGGTGACCAACGCATGTACGTTGGCCGGAGCAGGCCAGTCCGGGATCAGGCAATCAGCCTTGGTAAATGGTTTCGACATCGTAATCGTCTTCATCCCAATCATCGTCAAACTCACCAGCAATGTCATCACGCAAGAAATCGATCAGCGCCTGCAAATCGACTGGAATGGGTGAACGCCACAGCATGGGTTTATTGGTTTCCGGATGGATCAAACCCAGCTTGCGTGCATGCAGTGCCTGACGACCAAGTTGCTGGCAGGCAGCATAAATTTCCGGTGTAGAGCCGTGTGGTCGGGTGCCATAAACCGGGTCGGCAGCCAGCGAATGACCAATGTGAGCCATGTGGACACGGATCTGGTGAGTACGGCCGGTCTCCAGACGACATTTCACCAGACTATGGGCACGGTAGCGTTCCAGCACAAAATAGTGCGTGATGGCCGGTTTACCCATACTGGTCACCGCCATCTTGGTACGGTCCTTGTTGTGGCGGCCAATTGGCGCATCCACGGTACCATCCTGCTTGATCAAGCCTTGTGCAATAGCAACATACTCACGCTTGACCGAGCGGCCTTGCAGCTGCTGAACCAGATTGAGCTGGGCCGGCAGCGTTTTGGCAACCACCATCAGACCGCTGGTTTCCTTATCCAGCCGATGCACGATACCGGCACGTGGCACTGTCTTCAGTGCCGGATAGTGATATAGCAGGCCGTTAAGTAATGTACCTTCCCAATTACCGCTACCAGGATGGACAACCAAGCCTGCGGGTTTGTCGATGATCAGCACGGTATCGTCTTCGTAAATCACATCCAGCGGGATGTCTTGTGCGACAAAGGCCAGCTCATCAGGTAGCATCTGCGGCGCCATGCTGACCTGTTCGCCCCCCCAGACCTTGGTCTTGGCATCGGCGGATTTGCCTTCGAGCAGAATATGGCCAGCCTTCAGCCAGCCTTGCAGGCGGTTGCGTGAGTATTGCGGGAACATCTGCGCCAAAGCCTGATCGAAGCGGCTGCCGGCACAGTCCTCCGGTACCGTGGCACAGACAGTGTCCGCGTCGTCGGTATCGTTTCGGTTATAATCGTCGGGATTAATTTGGGATGTCATCATGAAGCGTATTGTAGCTGCAAGCCGTATCGTACTGTTGAGTTTGACCTTGATTGCCGGTTGCGGGTTACTGCCGGAACAGCAGGACGAGACTGCCAAATGGGGCCCGGACAAGATCTATAGCGAAGCGAAGGAAGCGCTGGATGGTAGTAATATTCAACGCGCCATCACGCTGTTCGAAAAGCTGGAAGCACGTTATCCATATGGCCGCTATGCCCAGCAGGCGCAACTGGAAATCGCCTATGCACATTATAAGGAAGGCGAACCTGCCCTGGCCATTGCTGCTTGCGATCGTTTCATCAAGATGCACCCGACTCACCAGAATGTGGACTATGCCTACTATCTGAAAGGTGTGGTCAACTTCCTGCAGGATGATGGTCTGCTATCCCGCCTCAACCGCCAGGACATGACCGAACGTGATCCCAAGGCAACGCGCGAGTCATTCGATGCATTCAAGGAATTGGTGCAACGCTTTCCAAACAGCAAATATGCACCAGACTCCATTGAGCGGATGAACAAGCTGGTCAACGCCCTGGCGTTGCATGAGATCCATGTCGCCCGATACTACCTGAACCGGAGCGCACCATTGGCGGCGGTGAACCGCGCCAGCGACGTATTGAAGAATTTCCCTCAGACCAGCGCAGTGGAAGAGGCACTGAGTATCATGATGCAGGGCTATGACGCACTCGGCCAACCGAAACTCCGGGATGATGCTCGCCGGGTTCTGGAAAAGAATTACCCGCAAAGCAAGTACCTGACGGGCACGGAAGAAAAGAAATCGTTCTGGCGCTTCTTCTGAAGCTTGGTTCATATCGGCACGTCTTGTTACAAGGCGTGTCGGTCACTTCATGATCCTTTTCAAAATAATGAAATTGGCCGAATGGCAATCGAACAGTAACAAAATTTCTTGACTTATCCACGGCTTGAGCTAGGGCAAACACCTTCCTGATTATATATCAACCCACAATATTCGAAATAAATCAACACACTGATTTTAAATAAAAAATAAATCACCCTCCTATCACACAATGCAAGTGTTTTGGAAATTTCTATTAAAGTGTGATCACCTGCACACTCACTATGCACAAAGTTATCCACAACAGCGTGATTTTTTAAACACCCTGGATGTTGATTGCAAACCGTATACGCCACGGACAAACCAATGACCAAACCTTACTCCGATGCCTGTGTACGCAACCAAGACGCGATCCTGGCCATCATTCGACGACACCTTCACACCACGGGTATCGTTCTGGAAATTGGCAGTGGTACCGGGCAGCACGCCGTGCACTTTGGCCGGGCATTATCATTTTTGACCTGGCAAACCAGCGACTTGGCAGATAAACATGCTGGTATTCAACGATGGCTGGGGGAAGCCAAACTCAGCAATGTATTGCCACCGCTAGTACTGGATGCAGATGGCGATTGGCCATCATTGACGATTGACCATGCCTATACTGCCAATACTTTTCATATCATGTCCTGGCTGCAAGTCTGTGCCACGCTGAACAAGTTGGGCAAGTTGCTGCCGGTGAATGGCTTGCTGTTTGTATATGGTCCGTTCAATTACAACGGATGTTTTACCTCTGCAAGCAATGCAGAATTTGACCACTGGCTTCGAACCGAACGAGGAAGTCATTGTGGCATCCGCGATGCGGAAGCTGTGATTGCCCATGCTGCCACATCCGGCCTGACATGGGTTGAAGACAATGTAATGCCGGCAAACAACCATATGTTGGTGTTCAGACGGGTTTCACCTTGAATAGCTTGTGGTTAATCGTTAAACTTGGCCGTCGATTCCGGGCAATACCAATTGCTCCAATCCATTGAAATAAAAGGGGGTGCTGAACCGGTCTGCCGAGTTGCGCCAAAATCACGTACCCACCGCACCATTGCGTGCGATGTCTGATGCTGCCGCAACGCCTACACTGGTCAACACCACCATAACGACTACAGCGTTCAATGACTGCATCCGTCCGCCCTGCCCGTAATACCGCCGCCAAACCGACCAGCTTCGAGTTCAAGAGCGAGCCTTTCAGCCTGATCGTGCTTCGACTCAAACTGGCTGACTGGGAGACCCTGCATACCGAGCTGAATGCCAAACTGGCCAAGACACCTGGTTTCTTCGACCACGATCCGGTAGTTGCAGATCTCTCTGCCATTGATGAGCAAGCAGCAATAATCGATTTTGTCGCGCTGAAAGCGCTGCTGGCGGCACATGGTGCCTGTGCTGTGGCTATACGCAATGCATCACCCGAACAACAGCAGGCAGCCATTGAAGCGGGCTTTGGTGTACTCCGCAGCAGTACAGGCAATGCTGACAGCAACAACACCGTCAACCAAGATGTTGCCGATGCAACAGTAACGCCGTCTACCGCCCCCCCAGAACCGGCCCCCCCAATATCCGCTGGCCATCGGGTCATCACCAAGCCCGTACGAACCGGTCAGCAGGTTTATGCCCGGCAAGGTGACCTGGTTGCCATGGATATGGTCAGTGCAGGCGGTGAAGTACTGGCAGATGGCAACATCCATGTTTATGGCCCATTACGTGGTCGCGCCCTGGCGGGTGTCCGTGGTGATACATCCGCACGCATCTTCACCCGTAGCCTGGAGGCTGAACTGGTCTCGATTGCCGGTATCTACCGTACCTTCGAGCATGACTGGGGCAAGGAATTTCGCGGTAAACCCGCACAGATCTATCTCGATGGCGACAAGCTGATGATTGCGCCGTTGTAGGCAATTTTCCATTTCATATTCGATTCAATCATTTAAGGAATAAACGTGGCCAAGATAGTAGTTGTCACTTCTGGCAAAGGCGGCGTCGGCAAAACCACTTCCAGCGCCAGCTTCTCTTCTGGCCTTGCCCTGAGCGGCAAGAAAACTGCGGTGATCGACTTCGACGTGGGCCTGCGCAATCTCGATCTGATCATGGGCTGCGAACGCCGTGTGGTATATGACCTGATCAACGTGATCAACAAGGAAGCAACACTGAAGCAGGCGCTGATCAAAGATAAGCACTGCGACCACCTGTATGTGCTGCCTGCATCGCAAACCCGTGACAAGGATGCATTGACCCGTGAAGGTGTAGACGAGGTACTCAAGAATCTGGCCAATGACGGGTTTGAGTACATCATCTGCGATTCGCCAGCCGGTATCGAAACTGGTGCACTGATGGCTTTGTATTTTGCGGATGAGGCGCTGGTGGTCACCAACCCAGAGGTCAGCTCGGTACGCGACTCGGATCGCATTCTGGGGATTCTGGATGCCAAGAGCCGCCGTGCTGAAAAAGGTGAAACACCAGTGAAAACACATTTGTTGGTGACGCGCTATTCGCCCAAGCGCGTCACTGAGGGCGAAATGCTGTCGGTGGAAGATGTACAGGAAATCCTGCGCATTCCTTTGATTGGCGTCATTCCTGAATCAGAGATCGTCTTACAGGCATCCAACTCAGGTACGCCAGCCATTCATATGAACGGGTCGGATGTAGCGGAAGCCTATAAAGACGTAGTAGCCCGTTTTCTGGGCGACGACCGGCCCATGCGTTTCGTTGACTACCAAAAGCCGGGCTTTTTAAAGCGCCTGTTTGGAGGCTGATCATGTCGTTTCTCAGCTATTTGCTTGGTCGCAAGCAGCCTTCGGCTCAAGTGGCCAAAGAACGTTTGCAGATCATTTTGGCGCACGAGCGAAATGGCCGTACCGGCCCAGCACCAGATTACTTGCCCGCATTGAAGGAAGAGCTGATCGCGGTGATTTCCAAATACATCAGTGTCGATAAGGACGATATCAAGGTATCGCTGGAAAAGCAGGACGACTACGAAGTATTGGAGCTGAACATCTTGTTGCCTGAAACCACCCGCCGTTGATCGGCACTCAGTCCTCATGTCGCTGATATGGATTTCAATATGCAGTCATCCATATCAGCCACACCCAGCGGCCTTTCTCCCATCACTGCAAAAATAAGTCGATAGTCGTCCTTGCCAAGCGCAAAACGGGTGTCTATACCGACTTTTGTGGTTGCTGCATAGGTGCTTCCCGCTGTTGAAGTAAATCAGTAAATAGTTGATTCCATAGGCAATCAACAAACCCGGCCAGCTAGTTTTGCAGACCTGTCTTTCTGGCCTGTCGATAACGCTACTTCATGCCGTCCGAATGATTCCCTACTTGACTTATCCACTGTTCGCTGGATGGATTGCCCTCACCTCGACAAGCATAAACCGGGCCACACCATAAAACATAACTCAATGATTTAAATAGAGAAATAAAGATAAACCCATTATTTCACCAATGGTCTTGACAAGTTCAAGAAGGCCTATCCAAGCCACTTCTCCAAGAGTACCCACAAAGTTATCCACAACTTTAGGTAGCTATACACATCTCCGATTCAACTAGGCAACATGTGGCAGCCAATCCTGTGGCACACAATCAAATATTACACAAATCGAATATAATATATTGATTTTAAAGCTATTTTTTAAATGAACTTCTTGGCACATGCTATAACGTAGACTATATATCAATAACCAGTCATGGATTTGGAGCGGTTCCCATGTCGCTTGCACCTTCGCTTCAGCAGTTTCTGGACCATCACTGTGCCGACTTCAAAGTGATTGAGCACCCACACACGTGTACGGCGCGGGCCGCTGCCTGCTCTGCCAGTGTTGAGCCACACCGGTTGGCAAAATGTGTGTTGCTATCAGACGGGGATCGCTATCTGGTTGCAGTGTTACCAGCAGATCGCAAAGTAGCGATCGAACAACTTTCTCACCAATTGAAGCATCAATATCGTGTGGCCACAGAAGATGAGGTGGCCTATCTGTTCTACGACTGCGAACCCGGTGCCATCCCACCGTTTGGGCAAGCTTACGGTTTACCAACCGTTGTTGACCCGAGCTTGCTGGAAGAACCGGATGTATATTTTGAATCGGGCGACCATCGTGCCCTGGTAAGAGTGGATGGAGAACAGTTTGTCAACCTGCTTGGACCGATTCCACGCGCAGCATTCAGTGTGGATCGCTGTTGACGGCGTATTTCCACAACCCCGAAAACGGCTGCACCAGCAGCCGTTTCTCGTTTCAGCGCGGACAATCAGTTCGCATTCGGGTCCAGATAGAATGCGCCTGGCAACAAGTCTGAAGCCGTCGTGACTTCCACATCTTGCTTCAAGTTTGTCAGTATTACCTCCAGTGCCGGTGTACCCAATTCGATCATCACCTGACGACACGCACCGCAAGGCGCAATCGGGCCTTCGGTATCACCAATCACCGCCAGGGCTGCAAAATCACCTGGCTTGCAGCCTGCAGCGATCGCGCTGAACAGCGCCGTCCGCTCAGCGCAGTTGCATAAGCCATATGAAGCATTTTCAACATTGCAGCCATGAAAAACACGGCCATCACGAGTCAGCAAGGCTGCGCCGACCAGAAAACGTGAGTATGGCGCATAGGCCTTTTGGCGCGCGGTAGCAGCTTCTTGAATCAATTGTTGGTGGTTCATCTCAAATTCTCTAAAAATAGGTAGTTGGTTAGTACCCGCTCACGATCTCAATGAGCACGTACGAACGGGACGAAGCGCAGTACCGGGACCAACATTTACGTATCGTAAACAGGGATACTGAACAGTGAATACACCCCGATCAGGCACTTGCAGTAAGAGCCGCTAACAAAACCCAGCGAAGTGGTTCTGGTTAGGCGTGCAAACAAAAGCGGTACGAGAGTACGACAAGTTTGCACAACAACACCAGAAGGGTTTTGTTAGCGGCTCTAAGGGTGATGAACAACGCTTTATGCAGGGCTGAACACACCGCCCACAGCACGTGACAACATGATCTGGCCGTGTTCGAAGGCCGTCAGCCCAAACCATTGCGCCATGCTCTGGCCAACATCGGCAAAACTGCTGCGGATACCCAGACTGCCAGCCTTGACCTGCTTGCCATGAAGCAGTACAGGAACGTGCTCACGAGTATGGTCAGAGCCTGGCCAGGTCGGGTCGCAACCATGGTCGGCAGAGATGATCAGCACATCATCGTCACGCAAGGCGGCAAGGCATTCTGGCAATCGTGTATCGAAATACTCCAAACCTGCCGCATAACCCGCCACGTCACGGCGATGGCCGTAGCTTTGGTCGAAATCAACAAAGTTGGTCATCACGATGCTGTGATCCGGTGTCTCATGCATCGCTTTGAGGGTGGTATCCCATAAAGCATCCAGCCCCGTGGCCTTGATGGCCTGGGTGATGCCAACCTGAGCATAGATGTCGGCAATCTTGCCGATTGATACCACCTGCCCACCCACTTCGGCCAGTTTTTGCAGCACCGTGGGCGCCGGCGGTGAGACAGCCAGATCGTGCCGGTTACCAGTCCGCTTGAAACTGGCGGCATCCAGGCCCACAAACGGCCGTGCAATCACTCGGCAAATGTTGTAACGGTCGACCTCTTCCCTGGCGATTTCACACACTTCGTAAAGGCGATCCAATCCAAACGTATCTTCATGGCAAGCGATCTGGAACACTGAATCAGCCGAGGTATAGAAGATCGGCTTACCTGTCTTCATATGCTCCTCGCCCAATTGTTCCAGAATCGTTGTTCCGGAAGCGTGGCAATTGCCGAGATAACCCGGCAATTTGGCACGGCGTACCAGCTTGTCGAGCAGTTCCGGCGGAAAGGTATCAGTCTGTTTGTCGAAATACCCCCAATCGAACAAGACCGGCACCCCTGCCAGTTCCCAGTGCCCAGACGGCGTATCCTTGCCGGAAGACTGTTCGCGTGCTGCCGCATAGGCGCCAATCAATGCTGGCGTTGGTGACATGCCGGCAGGCAGGCTGCCGGATGCCAATTGACTGGCCAGCCCCATGCCGAGCCGCTCCAGGTTGGGAATATGCAACGGCCCCTGTCGACCGACATTTGCCTTGCCGGCCGCACACCACTCGGCAATATGGCCAAGCGTGTTTGCACCTTGGTCACCAAAACGCATGGCATCGGGCGTGGCCCCAATGCCTAGGGAATCCATGATCAGGAAGATGACGCGCATGGCGGGCTCCTTACCAAACAACGAATAAGTAGGTGATATGCCTGACCGGCAGGTTTACCACTGGTCCGCAGCAGGCTTTTTACGACGCACGCCTGACCGGTGGCAACCCTCCGATGGCAAATCAGCTGATATCGCGATAGACAGTCGGTGGCAACGTAGGTGCCGTATCTGCAAACTGATAGGCAGCCAACACCGACGCCACCCCTTGCTGGGCCGCATCGTTATCACGGGCATGTACCATGGCAATCGGCTGACCTGCTTCGATACGCTGGCCCAGTTCAGCCAGATCGGTCAGACCAACCGCATAGTCAATGCCATCTTCAGCACGATGACGGCCGCCCCCCAGGCTGACTACCGTCAGGCCCAAGCCGCGGCAATCGACTGTATGGATGTAACCGTTGCGTGGGGCTATGACCGGAACCGCCACTGGCGCAACCGCCAAATAACGATCGGGTGCTTCCAGCAGGTCAGCGGGCCCCCCCAGACTGGTAACCATATGGGCAAAGCGCGCTGCAGCGTGCCCAGAATCCAGTGCTTGCTGCAATTTGCTACGCGCTTCCGTCTCAGTCTGTGCCAAGCCAGACACCAGCAACATGCGAGCCGATAGCGCCATGGTCACCTCATGCAGGCGAGTTGGACGCTGCTTGCCGGTCAGGTAATCAATGGTGCAACGGATTTCGATGGCATTACCAGCGCAGGGTGCCAACGATTGGTTCATGTCCGTCAACAAAGCTGCCGTCTTCATGCCAGCACCATTACCCACACTGACAATACTTTCGGCCAGCTCAACCGATTTCTCGAATGTCGGCATGAACGCGCCGGACCCGGCTTTCACATCCATCACCAGTGCATCCAACCCTGCAGAAAGCTTTTTGGACAGTATCGACGCCGTGATCATCGCAACGGACTCCACTGTCGCGGTCACATCGCGTACAGCATAGATGCGCTTGTCAGCAGGTGCCAGTTGCGCGGTCTGACCAATGATGACCACGCCAACCTCACGAACCAACCGGCGGAAGGTATCGATGTCCGGTGCAGTGTTGTAACCCGGGATGGCGTCCAGCTTATCCAGCGTGCCACCGGTATGGCCCAGGCCACGGCCGGAAATCATCGGCACAAAGCCACCGCAGGCTGCCACCATCGGCCCCAGCAGCAGCGAGGTCAGATCCCCGACGCCACCCGTGGAATGCTTGTCCACCACCGGGCCAGGCAAGTTCAGCGAGCGCCACTCCAGCACTTGGCCCGAATCACGCATGGCACGAGTCATGGCAACCCGCTCGGCAACACTCATGTCGTTGAAGAAAACAGCCATGGCCAGCGCGGCAATCTGGCTGTCCGTGACCTGACCCGCCGTGACGCCTTGCACGAACGCAGCAATGTCAGCCTCGCTCAATTCATGGCGATCGCGTTTTTTACGAATGATTTCCTGTGGCAGAAACATGGTTTCTCCTCGACTGATTGATCAGTAACCGCTGGATTTGGCACCAATGGGTTGATGCCCCAGAGTGGTCAACAAACTGGCCAACAGGCTG
Source organism: Chitinivorax sp. B (assembly GCF_005503445.1). NCBI lineage: Bacteria > Pseudomonadati > Pseudomonadota > Betaproteobacteria > Chitinivorax > Chitinivorax sp. B. The sequence goes on from NZ_SCOH01000050.1 coordinate 11,156, forward strand.
GATGCACCAAAGCGGAAGGTATGCGGGCTCACCCAGCCCAACCCCATGATGCGATCAGCCAAGGCTAGATACGCGGCGGCATCGGCAGCACTGCGCACACCGCCTGCAGCCTTGAAGCCGACCGGCTTGCCACTGTCGCGAATCGCCTGCAGCATGATCTCGGCCGCGTCCAGCGTGGCATTGACCGGCACTTTACCGGTGGAGGTTTTGATGAAATGGGCACCCGCCTCGATTGCAATGTCACTGGCCTGACGAATCAGGGCCGGGTCTTGCAGCTCACCACTTTCGATGATGACTTTCAGCACCTTGTCGCCCATCACGGCACGACATTGCGCCACAAGCTGGTGCCCCACATTGGCATCGCCAGCCTTCAGGGCTTGGTATGGGAAGACGACATCGACTTCATCGGCCCCGGCAGCAACAGCAGCGGCTGTTTCGGCAACGGCCAGCGCCGGATCGGGCGCACCGGCAGGGAAATTGGTCACCACGGCCACCGGCAGGCTCAAGCCGTGTGTGGCCAAAGCGGCCTTGGCAGTGGCCAGGAAACGTGGGTACACACACAACGCAGCTGGCGTGCCGACAGGCGTGGAGGCAGACGCCACGAAACTGCGGATCAAGTCGTCGGTATCGCTGTCGTTCAACGACGTCAAATCCATCAAATGCAGCGCACGCAGCGCCGCCTCGGTCAATTGGTTCTGGGTCAGGTCGCTCATGGCATCCTCATCAGTGCAAAGACAGGAACAAACCGGCAATGGTGGCACTCATCAGATTGGACAATGTCCCGGCGGCCACCACACGTAAACCGTAACGTGCCACTTCCGAACGACGCTCCGGCGCCACTACGCTGAAACCACCAGTCAAAATGGCAATCGAAGAGAAATTGGCAAACCCACATAGCGCAAACGACAAAATAGCCAGCGTGCGTGGGTCCAGCACCATCAGGCCTGCGGCGGTCACTTCGGCGGCATCCTTCAGATAAGGGGACAAACTGACGTAAGCCACAAACTCGTTCAGAATCATCTTCTGACCGATGAAGTTACCTGCGATATTGGCTTGGTCCCAGGGAACACCAATCAACCATGCCAACGGCGAGAAGGCGTAACCCAGCAACTTTTCCAGATTCAGCTCCGGGTAGCCGAAGTAACCAGCAATACCGCCGACAATCCCGTTCAGTACGGCAATCAGGCCAATAAAGGCAATGAGCATCGCACCAACGTTGACTGCAATCTTCAAGCCAACAGCCGCACCCGATGCCGCCGCCTCAATCGCGTTGGCCGGCTTGGTTTCGTCAAAATTCACTTGGTCAATCACGACACGGCTAGGTTCCACCGTGGGACAAATGATCTTGGCAAACAGCAGCCCACCAGGTACCGCCATGAACGAGGCTGCAATCAGGTATTCCATTTTCACGCCCAGGCCGGCATAACCTGCCAGTACCGACCCTGCTACCGCCGCCATGCCACTCGACATCACGGCAAACAGCTCAGGCCCATTCATTTGCCGGACAAATGGTTTCACCACGGCCGGCATTTCACTTTGCCCAAGAAAGATGGTCGTCACAGCAGAAAACGATTCAATACGGCTGACGCCCAGCAATTTCTGGAACAGGATGCCCAAGCCAGTTACGATCCAACGCATCACGCCCAGGTAATACAGCACAGAAATGAATGCAGTGACAAAGATGATCATTGGCAATACACGCAGGCCGAATACAAAGCCATTGTTGCCGAACACCTCGAACATCTTCTTGTCGACCAGGCCGGCAAACAGGAATGAAATGCCATGGTTGCCGTATTCGAGCACATGGTTGACCGCATTGGCGGCACCAGCCAATGCATTCTTGCCAACCGGCACAAACAGGACCAGGGCACCAATGGCAATTTGCGCGGCCAAGGCAGCAAAAATCACGCGCGGCTTGATGGCCTTGCGGTTATTGGACAGGGCGAAGGCGAGCAGCAACAGCACTGCCACGCCTAGCACACTACGGGCGATATCCATATTGAAACAGTCTCCTGGGGATTTTGTAATCGGACGTCGTGACAGACGGCACTATGGGCCGCATCGTGCCAACCCACGCCCAGCCTTGCATTCAACCGAATACAAGATGACAGTTGATCTGACGGTAGGGTCCGGTAAGGTTGGGATTGTCAAAACGCCCGGTTATCAAGCGAATCTCGATAAAAATAGAATCGAACAATCGCTTGCTTTCGGCGGGGCAGAGTATAGCTGGCGAAGCGCCATTTGCGTTAATACGGACGCAATCGTTTGCGTGAAAATTGATATCGGTTAAAACCTGCTGACCCGCCAATACCGATTACTGGCTGGTCCAGCCACGGTACTGGTGCAAATTATCGCGGGTTACCAGTTGAGATGGCAGCAGAATCATTCGTTGTGCCGGCGCGTGTCCGTTCAGCAGCCCATAACCGATTTCGATTGCTTTTTCAGCCATCAGATGTGGATTCTGACTGGCAGTAGCGCGAATCAGCGATGAACCAGACCGCAATGCATCTTCGACATCCGGTGCACCATCCACCGACACAATCATCAACTCGGTCCGACCTTTTTCCCGCGCACTGATATCGGCGCCGATGGCCTGTTGATCATTGATGGTGAAAACAGCATCAATCCGTGGATAACGGGCCAGATGCGCCTGCATCAGCACCCTCCCACCCCAGCGCGATGCTTTGCCATCTTCGTTGTCGGACAACACCACCAGATTGGGATTCGTCTTGAGCACCTCATGACAACCCGCTACCCGCTCTACAACCGACGATGGCCCGATTGGGCCGCTTTGGATGATGACATTTCCCTGGCCCTTCAATGTAGTGGCAATGTGCTCACAAGCAATTCGGCCAGCCTGACGATTGTCGGTTTGCACCACCGCATCAGCACCAAAAGCATCCACATCCACGGCCACCACCACGATGCCCGCAGCCTTGGCCTCCTTGATCATGGCTTCGACAGCGGCAGGGTTCACCGCCACCAGCAAAATCATGCTCACCTTCTGCTTGATGAAATTGACCAGTTGGGCATCTTGCGTAGCCTGATCATAGTTACTGCCACTGGCCATGATCCGAACACCTGGATTGATTTTGCGCGCCTTGGCTTCGGCTGCTTTCACAATGGCGACAAAAAACGGATTGGATAATGAGCTGACGCTGATACCCAGTGAACGCAATGGCTGTGGCGGATCGGCCTGCACTCCGCAAGCCAGTAGACCGGTCAGCACCATCATCATGACTTTGTTCCGCCATCGCATGGTGACGCTCCTTGCTTTGGGTTCAATGTCGATCTCGGTTAAAGACGCAGCCAAACAGGCCGAGCTGGTATGAGTATAGAAAAATAACTGGCAAGCCATCTGGCCGAAGCCATGGATGCCGAGCCTGGTGCACATATCATGCCATTTACATGAATCATGTCATATCTGTTGCTTGCATCAGACATGGCCAAGCAGCTGAATTTCATATTGCTTAATTCATTTTCAATAGCAACATCAACATATTGAACATACTCAACTCTCACCCGGAAGCCATGCTTCACCAGCCATGCCATACGACTGAGTTGCGCAGTTTTTCGCAGGTGTTATTATGCTTTTTCCAATAAAGCCGATTCTGCATGACAATACTACGGCCCACATGCCCACTTTTGCATGAAATGACGCCAACCAATATCTGCCGCCCGACGGCCCTGAAGGAGACAGTTCATGCCCCAACTCGACAGCGCCTGGCAATCCTGGCTGACTGAAAACGTCAATCGCGGCTGTTCACCGGAATCCATGGTCAGTGCCATGATGGGCGCAGGTTTCGATCAGGCCAGTGCGACCGCGGTTGTACTGCAGTTTCTGCAGCCCAAGGTGGCCGCACCGGGGAATACGCCAGTTGTGGTTCAGCCACAGAAACCCGTTGTTGTAACAGGTAACTATCAATACGACACCATGCCGATTGCCAACGGCAACCGCATTGACGCAGGCGATCGAGAAGTCAACGTGTTGATGCGCTGCGAGCGCCCGCAGGTGGTGGTATTTGGCAATGTCCTGTCACATGAAGAATGTGACGAAATCATCCGTCGTTCACGCGACAAGCTGAAACGCTCCACTACCGTGAACCCATTGACGGGCAAGGAAGACATCATTGAACGCCGAACCAGCGAAGGCACCTTCTTCAATCGCTGTGAAGACGACTTCATCGCCAGACTGGATCGTCGTATCGCACGGCTGATGAACTGGCCAATGGAAAACGGCGAGGGTTTTCAGATTTTGCGCTATGGCATCGGTGGCGAGTACCGCCCGCATTTTGACTATTTCCCGCCCAATGAATCGGGTAGCGCACCGCATCTGGCTACTGGTGGGCAGCGTGTCAGCACCTTGGTGATATACCTGAGCGACGTGGAGGACGGTGGCGAAACCATCTTCCCTGATGCTGGCATGGCGGTAGCGCCACAAAAAGGTGGTGCGGTGTACTTCCGTTATTTCAACGAACAGGGCCAAGTCGACCCGCTGACCCTGCATGGCGGCGCGCCTGTACTTGCTGGCGAGAAGTGGATCATGACCAAATGGATGCGCCAACGACAGTACGGTTGAACCCGGCCTTGGGAGCGGTTCACGGGCTTACTGTGGGCTCGCGTGCTGTTCAACACATTAGTTGATCCACACATCAACGTTGTATTTTGCCGCGTTTTATTGCACAGGGAGGTCTTCATCCCTCCCTGGCGTTCCCAATCCCTCCCCTGGCTGACAATATAATTTTCAGCCCGATTCCTATTTTCCAAACAATCTGTCTGTCACGTGGGTAACAACTTGCCGGGATGTGACTATGTGCATCCTCGCCAGGATGTCCTTCTCGCGACCCTGTGACTTGGTGACTATGCTTAGATCGGCCAAACCGGCCGGCATGACGTCATCCTGCACTATTGCTCATTGCGCATAATGCGATGCCTCATGTCGGTAGGCGTGGCTTGTCCACCCTATCAGCCTACTTTGCGACACAGGCTGACCATTCTGCTGTTGTCATCGCAATCATCCGCAAATCTGATCAATTGAGGAGGTCGTATGAGAACGAAATTCACTACCATCTGCGCATCCCTGATGCTATTGGCCGGTACCAGTCAGGCCGCTGTGATCATGAGCAATTTCAACCAGGGTACCGAAGACTGGTTTGGCATCGAAGGGCATGTGGAATGGCAGGCAAGTGGCGGCAACAACGGTGGTTTCCTCAGGCAAACCGACACCACCAGTGATGAAATGCTGGTTTTTGCCCCCAATATGTTTCGGGGCAACCTTGGCACCTTTTTCGGTGGCAGAATCGGATTCGATGCCATCAACCTGAATGGCCAAGCACCTGACTGGGGGGCTTTTGGCACGATCACGCTGTTCAGCAGCGCGGGCAATGCCAGCGCAGATCTCGCCCTCGCCGGCCAGCCCACTTCACAGTGGACAAGCTACCAGATTGCACTGGAAGACGCCTTATGGGACGGTGCTGCATTGAATGACGTGTTGAACAACATCACGGGTATCTCGCTGATGCTGGAATACCATGATGGTGTGACTGAAATAGCCGGCATGGACAATTTTTTCATTGCATCCAACCAAAATGCAGTATCACTGCCGGGCAACCTGACCTTGATGTCGCTGGGTCTGGCCGTACTACTTTGCTATCGTCGGCAACCTGATTGATAACACCGGGCACCATTGGGCAGTCCAGTGGTGCCTCAGACCATCGGTTCAGGCCCAACCTCGTATCATCAAGTCGATCATTTCTCGCCACTCGGTCCAGGCAATTGCATCGACTGATGCCCAAACTTTTCTGCGAGAAAATCCAACAATAGCCGCACCGATGGAATCAGGCCCCGTCTGCTTGGATAGACCGCGTGAAAGATGCCAGTCGGCAACATCCAGTCATCCAGCAATCTGACCAGATCACCTTTCCTGACCTCCTCAACACAATAGACCTCCGGGACGATGGCAATACCCGAGCCAGCCATCATTGCCTGCGCCAAAGGCATGAAATCATCTGCCTGCAATACAGGCACAACCCGTACCGCAACCGAACCCTTTGTCGCGTTGGTAAAACGCCAATAGGTATCTCGTTCGCCATTCCCAAATACCAAGGCAGGAAATCGGGCCAAGTCATCGGGATGGGTAACCGGTGGGAATTGCGCCAGCAACGATGGCCTGGCCAATACCCAGATATCGGACCGTGCCAAGCGCCGCGTGACCAGATTGGGGTCCTGATGGCTTTCTTCCCTGACACGCAAGGCAATATCCACGCCCTCTTCGATCAGATCGACCCGCCGGTTGGTGACCATCAATTCGATCTGAATGCCGGGATAGCGCTGCATGAACTCCGGCAACAGTGGACCAAGCTGAAACTGCACGATACCCACCGGGCAGCTCACCTTGACCCGGCCCCGTGGCTCATCCCGCACACTGGCAACAGCAGCATCGGCAGCCGCCGCTTCTGCCAGCATTGCCTGGCAGTGTTCATAATAACGTTTGCCGATATCAGTCAATGCGAGCTTGCGCGTGGTCCGCTGCAACAAACGCACCCCCAATTGGGTTTCCAGCCCAGCAATCCGGCGTGATAACCGGGACTTGGGAATATCCAACGCCCGACCCGCCGCTGCAAATCCGCCCTTCTCGACCACCTTGGCAAAGTACATCAGATCATTCAAATCCTGCATATTGATTGTTCCACCAATAGAACGATTTATCCTAATTTAGCAGTCTAGTTGATATTTAACTCCACCGGTAGGATGACGCCCATCGATCGACGCACAACGCGCCGACAATTTATCCACCAGGAAGAGATTCATCATGAAACTGTTGCACATCGACTCAAGCATCCTCGGCCAATACTCCGCTTCCCGCGAACTGACTGCGGCGGCTGTAGCAGCCTTCCGCAAAACCGAGCCGAATCTGGAAGTGATTTATCACGATCTGGGCAGTGAACCACTGCCGCATTTGTCGCCGGAATTGATGGCACCACGTGGTACACCGGTGGAACTGATGACCGAGATTCAACGCCGTGACAATGCCATCAGCGACCAGTTGATCGACGAACTGAAACAGGCAGATGTCGTGGTGATTGGCGCACCGCTGTACAACTTCACAGTACCGTCTGCGTTGAAATCCTGGATCGACCGTGTAACCGTGGCGGGCAAAACCTTCAGCTACAGTACCGATGGCCCAGTCGGCCTGGTACCGAACAAAAAAGCCATCATCATCGCTACCAGCGGTGGTCAGCACGGCCACACGCCAGTTGCCCACATGCATGGCGGCTATGTGCAAACCGTGTTGAACTTCATCGGCGTGCAAGATACAGAGGTCGTGCTGGCAGAAGGATTGGCGATGGGGCCGGAACTGAAGGATGCCGCGATGAAAACGGCCCGGGAGCAACTGGCTACATTGGCAGACATTGCAGCGGTGTAATACCTGCAAAATCGCTTAAAGCGTCAACAAGTGTCGGTGGTACAGTCGGGTCCATCGACACTTGTCTTTTTTACATCTTCCGTTCTACCAGATTCGCGTAGACCATGACGGTCGGCAGCCGTATGCAAATGGTTTGTGCCATTGTCAAAGGCCCCCTATCGACTTCAAACCGTCAGGACGACTGGACTATTGGCGGGCAGTAGACACCAGTGCTCAAGGACGCGTAACCGATGCGATGCGGAAGAATTTGTGGGGCGGATTACGCTGATGGAAGCCCTGCTGCTTGAACGTACGTAGGGTCATATTGGTGTGGACCGGGCCAGAGGGGCCTTCGCTGAAGGTGACGCGCTGGTTGAGGTTTTGTATGCGACCTGCGGCCTGGTTCAGGTCACTGTCCAGCGGCCATAGGTTGGTGTGGTCGTCCACGCCGTGCCAGTCCAGGTCCAGCACGTGGTCTGGCTGTTCGCTGTGGGTGCCCAGATTGTGGCCATGACGCGCGAATCGGCGGTTGAAATTGGCTTGCGCAGTTCCACTGCGTGGCGTAGGGGTCAGCTCGATCACGTCGCTGGTCGAAGGGTAATAGGCCACGCCCACGTCGATCGGCGCGAACTGGCGAGTCAAGGCGGGTAGCGTGGTGGGGCGGTCCAGTGGATAGTCGGACTGCCGGGTGCAGCGTTGCCGGTCGCTGTTGCCAATGCGCACGGTCGTACAACTTGGCGTCGGGGCGCTACAGTCGCTATTGGAGACACAGTTTCCGCCTTCCTGCACGGCCAGTGAGCAGGTTTGCGGGTATTCAGATTTAGGCTTGTACCAAGTCATGTCGATCGGGTCATCCCGCGTCAGGCCAGTGGGCACGTGGCCGCTGGGTGGCGGGGTGGGTGGTTCGTCGTCATCGCCTTTACCCTTGCAAGGGTTGGCAATGCCGGCACGCCTGGCCGGGTCGGCGGGCATGTTGGGTGAACGGCCGGCACCGGGTGTGGTGGAATTGCCATCGCTGAGCATAGAGCTGAGCAATTCGACCATGTCCATGTCGATGAAGGACAGGTCAAAGTCCCAATCACCCAGTGGGGTGCTGGTTGCGAACAGTTCCCATGACCAGCAGTCGTCCCATTCCCAGCTGGCCAGCTTCCAGCGCCGTGAGAACAGTTCGAACCGATGGAACAGCATGGCCCGGATAGCGGCATACACAGCCAGCTTGAGCGCGAGACAAGGCTCCAGTGTCAGGGCCGTACTGAGGACGATTTTGCCTTGCTGGCATTCCACTTCGGCGTCGCCGATCAGATCCGTTTGCAGACTAATGGCCCCAAATGCGGAAAGATCCAGGTTACCCGATACCACGGTGGTGTCGATGAATCCGAGCAGGCATCCCCAGCCTGCCTGCAGTTCCAAGTCCCCAAACAGTTCCAGCGACGCAAATAAGTCTGATGTCAACCGAACCCGGGCTGTGCCAGTGTGGCTACCCGTAACCGTGTCAATGTTCAGGCAAACGTTTTCCAGTGTCAGCGGGCCAATCGCAGCGCTGGCATTGGCGTCGATCCCGCCGTTGGCCCACAGGCTGACTAGAACCGGCACCGGGATATAGGGTACTTCAACCGGTATCTCGAATATCTGCACGTAGCCCGTTTCCTCGTGGAAGTTTTCCTCCAGCAATGGGTATTCTTCGAAGATGACGTATTCCGGCAGGCAGATGCGCCTGATTGCCGTTTCATCCGCTTCGCGTTCGTCCGGGCAAGGGCCAGGGCATTCGCCAGTCTGGTAGGGATAATCCGAGAACTCCATTCCGCCATCGTACGGGGGCTTACCACCAATCCAGCCTACGGATTGCTTGAGACCATAGTTGCAGATGGCTTCCAGATCGCACAGGCGGTGCACGGTACCCAAAATGCCTAATGGGCCAGTCTCGCCGAACTTTGCAGTCCAGTCGTAGCAAGCATCGTGCTCGCGACACCCTCTGTGGGTATTACAGTGGTGGAAGTTCGGATAGACCCAGAAATAGTGCGAGACGCCATCTTTGCTTTTATTCTCGACGCAGACGGTGTGCTTATGGTCGGTCGGGTCATCCGAGGGAACGCAGGTATCACAATTCGGCCCGCACGCGCCACGGCATTTCGAGCCGCTGGCAATGCGCGGATCATTTGGATAGACCAACAACGGCCCTGGATGGCGCGGCCCCGGACTACCTGAGTGCCAGCTGCCCCCAAGTTGCGACGGCATCAGCCCTGCACGGTAAAGCAGACCACACAGTGGACAGTCGTCGGTGAACATGTCTCGTGGGATCATGATGCCCAGGTTACCAAATCCAACTGGGTTCAATGTGGGGGGGTAGAGCGACAGCGATGCCGACGCACGGCTACGGCTGATATATAGATTCACATCGAACCCGCTGTCGATGGCCGTATCGGCATGCCATGCCAATAGCGGCCAGTACACCCGACACAGGTTTTGCCCAAGGAACTGCAGTTCGCCAAAACCGGCCGCGCCCAAATCGAGGGCCAAGCCAAGGGTCTGTCGCTCAATCACATTCAGGCTGAATGCGCCGCTGGAATAACCCATGCCGCCACTGGCCGTAACGCGAGTGGCGATGATGCCACGTGCAAACCCTTCCAGCCCGGCTTCCAATCCGACATAGGGAATGATCAGGACAGCTGGCGGATCTGGCCAAAGAATCAGAATCATGACATCGCCATGCAGACCAACATCCAACGCGGCCCCCAGCCCTAATGCCGCCGTGGCGGAAAACGACCCGCTAGCCGAGAAAGAGGGGCCAAATGGATCAATGGTAATGCGCACCCCACTCAGCGTGCAGGGACCTAGCTGACCGGAAAGCTCCGGGGTCAGGCGGACAAAAGCACTGAGCAAGCCGGATGCAAACATCGAGGTGCCAAGCGGCACGGTACCAAAGCCAATGGGTACCTTTTCGGCGATGCCGGGCAATGGGAACTGTACCGCAAAGGAGGGGCAAATCGGGACGGGACCTGGGACGGATACAATCAGGCTCGTACCAGAGACACTGATACTGCCCCCGCCAAGTATTGACGCAAAAGCATTGGCGGCATCCCACAGCTCCTGGGCAATGCCACCGACCAGTTCGACCCCGGTCTCCGCTACGGTGACAAGTCCCCGGCCAACCGCCCGCGCACCGGTGGCAATCCCGCTGCCGACATCTTCCGCCAGCTCGACACCGGCGCCAATTGCGCTGCGGCCAGCGTCGACGATGTCGCTCGGACTGGGGAGTGAAGGCAGCGAATCGAGAATACCCCGCTGGATATGCACACTGCCGGCACCTTGGTCTTGCTGCTTTTCCTCCGCTTCGCAGGCTGTACATTTGGCCTGTGCACGCCGCGCCATACCACCTTGTTGCACCACGTGGGTCAGCTCGTGTGCCAGCAGATGGTTGCCCTGCGGGGTGTCGGGTTGAAATTGTCCGCTGCCAAAGTAAATGTGATTGCCAACGGTGTAGGCCCGGGCCGACAGATCTTGTGCGCTGCGATCGGCGCCGCCATCTTGGTGGATGCGAACCGCGCCGAAGGGTTCGCCAAATGCGCCTTCCATCTGGTGCCGGGTCGTGTCAGGCAACGGCTCGCCACCGCTGGGGTTCAGCTCGACCTCTTGGGTCGTCACCGGGCCAGAACCGCCCTTGCGTTGCAATTGCTTGTCGTCTACCTCGCAAGCGGCACACTTGCGCTGGGCTGTTTCTTCCTGCAATGGGGTGATGGGTGGGCGCGCACCCATCGCCTGTCCGGACAACTGCGCAACGACATGGTCCGCCACCCGATCCGCTTCGCGCTCAAACGGCGTATCGGCGGCATCCACCACCGCCTTGCCTCCTGCCGGCATGGCAAAAGCCCGCCAAGCCTGGGCTGGGGCAATCCCATTATCCTTGCCGCAGGTGTTGCAGGCACGCTGCGCCCGCGGCGCCGGCTTGGGGACCGGTGCGTGGGTCTTGGGCGAGGCAGCAGCATGGGCCATGGCGTTAGCCGATCGAGTTGCCGCTGAACAGGATGGCGGCCTGATAGGTGGCAGGGTCGTGGCCAAGCCCTTTAAGCCCGTCGAGCTCACCTTGCGACAACACGTAGATGTCCTTGTAACCGACCTGTCCAGCCGGGTCGAGCCGTGCCAAGGCTGCCTTCACCGTGTCCAGCATCTGTCCGGCCAAGGTCGTGCTGCTGCCACCGGTGGCGGCGACCACCGCCATGCGTGCCTGCTTCGCCAGTGGGGATCGGATGTTCTGATCCAGTAGTGCGGCATCCACCGGTATCGCGCCGCGCCAGTCCTGACGCGAGAACACTGTTTCGTTGTCCAAGATGAAACTGCCGTCCCACGGGGTGAATACCATCAGGACAGGCCGCACGGCCACAGCAGGTTGTGGTGTCAGCACGGTGATGGCACGGCATGGCGTTAACGTGGCCACATCGCCGCTGATATTGCGCCGCACATCGGATGCGTTACCTCCCAGCAAGGTGGAGATAGCGCCGGTCTGCAGGCCGGCGGCGGGATCATCCGCCACAGTAAACACCTCCGCATCGAACACGGCTGGCGTATTCCCCCATGCTGTTTTCAAGGCAACTTTGGCCGCATCGGTCAGACTGTTGTTCGTGGGGTCAAAGTCCGTGTGTGCTAGTGGACTGAGTTCAAACTGACTAATGGCCGCCCTCAGGCCGGCACTTGCAACCAAGGCATCGAACGCACGCAGCATTTCGGCGTTGGCTAAACGGTAAACGTCATGACAAATCGTTGGTGCAGCCTGTGTCACCAGGAACATGGCCCCATCCAACCCAGATAGTCCCAAAGGTGGCAGAATCGGCAACAAGACATTATCTACCACTTGTTGCTGGGTGCCAACCACTTGCAGTTCCAGCGCCACCAATCGGGCGCGAGCCAGTGCTTCCCCCTCAGCCTGGGCGGCACCTTGCGAGCCGACCGCGCCAAAGTGCAGGGCTGGCCCAGGGTTGGCTTGCTTCCAATCGCGCAACAGATCGGCAACTGGCGTCGCAATGGTGGAACGTCCACCCTCGAACGTGACAATGCTGACTGCGGCAAAGCCCAATCGGGTGATGGCAGCAGCATCCGCAGCCAACACCGCTGCACGGGCGGTCTGCAGCAGGTTGTCATTGGTGACTTTCAGGTGGAACAGCTGATACCGCCGCTGATCGACCGGTACGGGTGCGTGATCCACCCCACATTGTTTGGTGCGGCGGCGATGGAACAACACCCAGTCCTTGCGGGCCAGAATGGTCAAGACATCACTGCTGGCAGGCTTGGCGCCGAACAGGTCGGCGAGCGCATCCGCTGCGAAATTCGGCGTGGATTCACGGGTAGCCAGTACCTGAATGGCTGATTCAGATGCCGCACGTAGCGGGTTGCCCGTTTTCAGCACGTCATTGTTGGCTTCCAGCCCCATCTGGAAACGGATGGATTCGTTTTCCTTGCCGCCGGTCAACACCAATACCGCCTTGGCCTGTTTCGGTGAGGGCCGCACGGCAACCACCAGTTGCAGGCTGTTGATTTCCAGCAAGCCCTCATTGGTACCACTGGCGTTACGCAGGTCAACACTGACCAACAGGCTATCGGTTTCGACATCTTGTGCAGCAATCACCACAGGCACGCTGATCGGCACCACCTTGCGGGTATTGGTCTGGCCGCCAAACATGCCTTGCAGTACCACACTGCCGGTAAAGTTGGCCTGAATCACCACCCGTGCTCCAGCGGTCTGCACGTGGTCGATGCGCAATCGTCCATTGCCGGCCAGATCAAAAAAGATGCTGCTCCCTCTGCGCGGCACCAATACCGTCAAATCCAATTGGCAGGGAATGCTGGCCCCCTCGCTGGCGGCCAAAGGATTGCTGTCTGCACGGGTACCAATCCAGATGGCGATGTGGTCGGCATCCGTTTCACCCAGGCCCGCAAAGTGGCTCAATCCCTTGGATTCGCCTGCCTTCGCCAAATAGGCCAATTGTTTGCCACGATATGCCTCCGCTTCGCTTTTCAAACGACCATAACGCATCGCAATCGCGTCAGTACTTGCCGCATTGAATGTAACGGCTGGTTCGGCCGTGGCGGTGGCGTCACGCCCTGTCACGGAATCGTTCGACGAACGCATCATTTCGGCCGCACGCCAGGTGGTCTCGGCCAACGAATTCTTACGTTCGGCAGCCCAACTGCGCAGGTTGCTGGAAAATCTCTCCAGGCTGTCGGTCTCACCCAGGCCCGCGAAGTAAAACCGCAGACTGCCATCGGCATTGGCTTCACTACGGCCTGCACCAGACAGCACGGTCCGCTCGAAAGTGGCTGCATTCGCAGTGGGGACATGGGTGATCGGGCCTGGTGTGGCCGACGGTGATTCAGCTACGTGCTGCAGACGCACCTCCCAGCCTTGGCCGACATTGGCATTGACCGCCATGATCTCGCCATCCGGCACCAGAATGTCGACCGCTTCCTTCTGCTGTGGGTTATCCAGACCACGGGTCAGCGAGATGCGCTCCATATGCTGGGCTTCCTGCAGTGCCTCGGCGACGAAATCCGGCCGCACAATGCAAAAGCGCAGATCCACACCTTCGCCCATCAGTTGCCGTATCTGCTGATTGACCGTCAGGTTGGCCGATGGCACCACCGGCAGGTAGCCGGCACTCGGTAATTCGACGATGCCACGACGGATCAGCAGACGATCACGTGGCATCAGCTTGATGACTTCCTTGGCACTTTGCAGGCGATTGACCAGATGGCTGAGTTCACTCGTCCCGCCAGTCAACAAGTAGGATTTGGCGGCATCATGATCGAGATCCAGTTTGGCGAGCCGGTCACTGGTCGCGCGGTAATAACGCTCCAACTGGTTCACTACGCCGCTGGCATCCACCACCAGTTTGCGCAATTGCCGACATGGGTCATCGTCGTCATCGTCATCCCCCACCTGCCAAGCATCGCGCAGCTGGCACTGAAACTGCAGGATCTGCGCCAGATAGACATCCCACGGCCGCATCATCATCCGCCATTGCCAATAGCGGCGTGGGTCACTGTCGATGCGCTCGCGACGGGCAATCCACTGATCGATGAACAACGTTGTATTACCACTGACGGCCAGCACACCCAACGGTACAAAGCTGCCCGTGGCGGCCTGCGCCCCACTGCACCAAACGGCCGAGGCCAGACCGGTTCGCGAGATCAGGTGACCAATCTGCAACGCCTCATCCGCAAAATAACTGGATGCCACCCTTGAACGCAGATGCAGCTGTTCGAACAGTACCGCGGTCGAGACAGGCAGTGGTGTACGCAGTAGCAATGGCCGCGCCTGCAGTATCACCCCTTCACGCCGCCACGGGCGCTGAGTTTGGGTGGTGCAGGCGTTGGCGCACAGGCTGCCGAAAATGTCCTCGTGCCCGCACAGGGCTTCGGCATGCACAATGCCAACCAGATACAGGCCAACACCCGGGATGGCGGTCGTGGTGGGCTGGCCGATCGTGCCTTCGCATTCCACGAAATCAGCCCCACCGGCCACAGCAGGCGCCACCCCGACGTTTACTGTGGGGCGGGATCGTTCGATCAATGTCGCAATCTCCACGGTCACGCTGTCCGGCAAAAACAGCACCCGACCATCCGGATCGACTGCCAGGCCGGCACTCATTGCCAACCGTTGGCCGGACTGCGCTTTCAAATCGAACCCGTGTACCACGCCCGCACCGCCGGCCTGGTTGGATAGTTGCACCAGCTGTCGCAGATACGTTTGTTCATTCTGCAGGTCTTCTGCCTTCAGAAATTTGCCATCGAAATAGTTGAGCCGGGTCAGCGGCGTATCGGCTGGAATCAGGGTGATGCCGTTGCCGGCGTTCAGCAGCACCAGCGTCTCTTGAGTGGTAGGCATGGCTTAATTCCCCTTGTTCATCCAGACAAAATCGCGGCCGCGAACCACATCGCCCGCATCCATTGGTTGCGCCGCCAATTCGCCGAACAGCGGCAGGCTGTTGGCACCCAGCAGCGGTGTGCTGCCGGTGCCGATTGCCATCAACCGCAGCAGGTTGGTTGCCGGGTCGGCAGCCAGTGTCACCGTCAACGTCAGTTTGTCGGCAGACAAGGCCGCGCTATTGATGGCAATGGGTTGCCAGCCAGTGCCCGTGACCAATTGCGCGGCACTGAAGGCGGTCGTGGTGACGGTATCGGCATCCAGTGCCGAATCCACCGTCAGCGTCACCACGGCAGCAACCCGGCTGACACTGGCCGGGTCCACCCTGGGGCCGGTTGCCAGCCCAATGTCGAGATTGCCCAGCAACGCCGGCAACAGGTTTTGCAGTGTGCTGGTTGCCAGCAGCACCTCGCGGACAGTGTTTTCAACGCTGACTGCGGTCAGCTTGAAGCCCTGCCCATCGGGGGCCAGCACCACACCATTGAGGTTGGCCAGCGGCACATCCAACACGCCATGCTCAGGGAACAGGGTGGATTCGATATCGTCGGCGTTGGGATCGCTGCCTGCGGCATCCGCCAGCACTGCGGCCACCGAAACGTCATGGAAGGTTTTCACCGCCAGCGCCAACCGCTGATTGGCTGGTGCTGCCGCCAAGGCAGCGCGGGCATCCAGCACGGCCTGATCGGCCGGCAGCACGGTACCGTTTTCTTCAATCGGCTCATCCAACCCCACCAGCAACCGCAACAGATGGTGGCGTGGCCGACTGGCCGGCGCCCTGCCCGGCTTCAGCAACAGCTCGACCGTTTCGAACACGCGGGAAAATGCCGTCTCGCTCTGCGACCCGACGCAGGTATCCAGCAACGCCGGTACCGGCCGCATCAGACAGACACGGTGACGGATCACCACATGCACGTCGAAGTGGAAGCCGTCTGGTTGCTCGTCCACCACCAGATCCGGGTCATCACGATGTGCACTGAACCAGGTGCCCATTTGCAGACACTGTCGGGTATCGACATGCAGTTCACGGCCGAAACCATCCAGCGCCAGACCGGGTTCGACCCGGATCTCGCCACTGGGCAGATCGGCCGACACCGCCAGCCCCCATACCGTGCCCCAGCCATGCAACCAGGCACTGTGCAACCGGGCTTTGCCACGGTGATAAGCCTGATCGGTCACAAAATCGTCGACGCCGAGCAACATGCCGTAGTGGTAGTTGACGGCGAGATAGGGACGGTTGGGCAACAGCTGCTCGTCCTCGTCGTGACTCACCCATTGAATTGCTTGATCGTCGGCCATTGTGGGCCTCCTGTGATGTCTTTAAGTAAATCGTTGCCGGGTGGTGCGTGGTGGTGTCAATCATCCTGTGGCCGCCCCTGCAACCACCCTCTGTCACAGCACCAAATTGCCGCGTAGCGCGTGTGCCTGCAAATCCACCATGCGTTTGCTGCTTTCTGCTGCGGTGGCTTGTCGCGCTGCCACACCATCGGCCAGCCAGGCTTGACGGCGCCGGCGTTTGGCATCGTCGATCTGTGCCTGCAGCAGGTCTTTCTCGGCGTTCTTCAAGCCATTGGTCAACGTGGTGGTGGCACCCTTCAAACGGGTCAACGTCGCATCGGCATCCAGCCAACGGGCCAGATCGGCCCATAGTGCATCCGGCACACTGGCTTGCCATTCGGCCAACGTGTCGCGCATGGCCTGGGTGAACAGCGCCTCTTTGCCACCGGGCTTGGTCAGCTCAGTCTTGGCCAGCTCCCAGGCGGCTTTGGCTTTGCCCAGATCGCTGGTGGCATCCGCTTCCAGCGTCGTCAGATCAGCAGCGGGATCAGCCGCCAATGCCTTGGCACGTTCGATCTGCAGTTTGCTGAACGCGTCAGCCACGGCCACTGCCGCCACATCCCGCTCGCCTTCCGCCTTGGCCGCATTGGCACGGTCGGTGGCAAGGGCTGCATCGGTCAGGTGCGCCACTTGCTGGGCAGTCAGCTTGTTGGTGGCCGGGTCAGTCAAATACGCCACATTGCTCATCGCTGCCGCCAAGTCTGCGACAGCACGGTTGGTGTAAGCCAACAGGTTGCGCTCAGCCACGTCGACGGCGCGTTTCAGGCGGGCAAGCTTGTCGCCTGCCAGTGTGGTCAGTTCAGTTTCGGCATCCGCCGATGCCAATACGGCATCAGCCTCTGCCCCTTGGCGGTCGATCAAACCAGCCGCCAGAGCCCAGCGCTCAGTTGCACGCTTCAGCAATGCGGCAGGCACGGTATCTTTGATCCGTTGCTTGGCTGCGGCGTAATCAGCCCCGGCCAATGCATCTGTCGCCGCCTGCTTCACGTCAGCCAACGGCGCAACAGCGAGCGCATCCAACGCGGCCTGCCTTTTGGTGCGGGTAGCAATGGCCGCTTGCAAGTCGGATTCCGCCAAGGCCAGCGCCTTGGCAATGCGTTCCACCCTGGCTTGTACCGCATTGCGACTGGCCATGGCCTGGGCTGCCGTCAGTTCTGCCTGAGTCATGGCCGCAGCCTTTGTGCGCTGGTCTGCAATAGCGGTACGCAACGCTACCAACAAGGGTTCACCATCTGCCGGCATGGGGATTTTGCCGAGCTGGGTGCGGATATCGACCAGCTTGGTATTGGCCGCCAACAGACTGGCCCGGGCAGCGGTCAAGGCAGTCTGGGCTGCGGTGTCCTGCGCCTGGGCTGTGCTGAGTGCGCCGGCAGTCTGTGTGACGCGTGCCTTTTGCTCATCGCGCCATTGCGTGGCGAATTCGACGAGGTTTTTTGGATCAGCCATGGCGATCTCCTCTTTCCCGCTTCCTGCTGAAGCGATTCATGGGTATCTGTACTTGCGGTATCCACAGCACGGTTCAGGTGCCACTTTCGCATCTCGATTCGGTCGAAACAGAAAACCAGCTATGGGCAAAGCCGCCCGGTTTTTTCGAACTCCAGCGCAATCGCCCGCTCCAGTGCATCGCACGTGATGTCATCTTGGCGAGCGGCAGCGTAATAGGCTGCGGACAACAAGGCGTTGCGGATCATGGCACCGGACATCGGGTAACGCAGTGCCAGCACTTCAAAATCCACCTCGGCGGCGATCGGCGCTTGGGCCGGCACATGCCGTTGCCAGATGGCGGCACGCTCTTCGGCCCCCGGTTCGGGAAAGTCGATGACAAACTCGAATCGGCGCAGAAATGCCTTGTCGATGTGCTGGCGCAGGTTGGTGGCCAGGATGGCGATGCCATCGAATCGCTCCAGCCGGGTCAGCAGATAGGCGGTTTCAATGTTGGCAAAACGGTCGTTGGCATCATGCACATCGGTGCGTTTGGCAAACAGCGCATCGGCCTCGTCAAAGAACAGTACCCCACGGGTGGTTTCAGCTTCTTCGAACACGGCGGCCAGGTTCTTTTCAGTCTCACCGATCCATTTCGACACGATGCGTGACAGGTCGATCACCATCAGCTCGGCATGCAGTGCATGGGCGATCACTTCGGCAGCCAGCGTCTTGCCGGTACCGGGCAGGCCGCAAAACAGCAGGCGCAATCCACGTCGGTTGGCGTCCCCCCGTTCGAAGCCCCAGTCATCCATCACCTGTGCCTGCAGCGCCAAACGGGCCACGGCATCGTGCAGTGCATTCATTGCGGCAGGCGGCAGCACCAGATCAGGCCAGTCGGCATGCGGCACCAGCCTGCGCACCTGGGTATCGCTACCTCGTGCCAGCCTGGTCTTCAATGCCTGATAGGCTGTGGTGTCGCGCAATGGGGTCAGCCCAGCGATTGCCCGGGCATCATCCTGTACCCGAAACAGGCGGCGTGGCTCCAGCGGGAACCGGGCAGCCAATGCAATCGCCTGCTCACCCAATTCCGGCATGGCCTCTTGCCACAAGGCGGCCAATAGTTGCCTTGACGGGCGTGGTGCCGGTAAGGGCAATACCGGCAACGGCAGGCTGGCCAACAGGACTGGTTCGGTTTCAGCCAGCAACAGCGGTGCCGGAAATCGGGCCAATGGGCTGTTACCAGTCGGGGTACCAATCAACACCGGTATCCGATCACGCAACAGGCAATGTAACAACAGGGTTTCCAGCAACGACTCCGACATGGACGAGATGTCGAAACACGCAGCACGCTGCCCCAGCTCACCCAGCAGTTGTGCCAAGCGAACACGCATGGCCTGTGGCTCACCCTGCAGGCTGACTGCCAATGCCTGCTGGCTGCCCAGCCGACTCAGTGCATAACGGACATCTGGGTGCTGCAACCAACTATCGGCAACTCGGGTAGCGGCAACTTGCGGTGCCATGTCCTGTGGCCAGCAATCCAAGCCATACAACACCGGCCAGACGCGTTCAGCCAGATGCAGCGAGTGTTCCGGCCAGGCACCGTCACCGCTCAGGCGGACCAGGCCAAGTTTGATCAACGGACTTTGCGTCAGCAACCGCCAGCACTCACTACGATCCACACTATCGAACGCCAGCCGTGCCAATAGCCCGACCGTGGGAAACGGCTCGTTACGTGGATGCAGGCCGGCAAAAGTGGCCACAAAGCCTTCGTGCTCATCGGCCATACCGGCCAGCACCAGCAGCATGCGTTCCTGTGTGCCCAGCTTGAGGCGATGGCATAGCGTATCCAGCGGCTGGCGGGCTGGTGTCGGCTGGCTGGCCTTGGCACGCTGCCAATGTGCTGTCAGAAAAGCAATCGCCTGTTGAGACTGCTCGTCCTGCAACGGGCCCTGCTGCAACACCTCGGCCAACCGCCCAGCCAATTGGGCCGCTTCGTACCAGATCGGTGGACTGACAGGGCCCAGCACCGTCGGTTTGATGGTGTTGACGGACCAGGAGGCAAGGCCATCATGCATAGCAATATCTCATCACCAAGCCCAGCCACGGCAGATAGCCTGGGTCCAGATCCAACCCAGCACGCCGGATGTCCAGGCACACGTCCGACAATCGATAGCAGACGTCGATCCAGCCCGGTTCCACACGAATCAGGGCATGCCGCCGCGCCAGTTGCTCGATCAGCCCAGGGCCGGACCATGGCGGAATGCGGATTGCCAGGCTATCCCATAACTGGTGCCGCGCCCGCAACAGGCTTTCCAGGCAATCCGGTGGGCAGGGGGCTCGCCAGTCCAACGGCAGTTCTGCGTCCGGCGCCAGACCGGCAAATGCCAGCCGCGCCGGATCGCGGGCCGGTAACATGGGCACCAATACAGTCGCCAGCCAGGTCAACATAGCGGGTAACGGCGGGTGAGTAGAAGTAGTCAGGGTGGCAAGCGCCCCACTGCTTTCGAGCAACGGCGATATCAACAGCAACCCGCCATACTCGGTCTCGCCACAGACGGGCTTGGCCAGCGCCGGCCATGTTGCCAGGTCGTCTGCAGCTGGCGACAGGTTGGGTGTGGGCTCGGCGGCAGACTGAACGGCAGGCTGTTTGGCCAGCTGAAGCTTGCGAGGGACAACGTCAGATGCGGTGTTACCCCGCCGCACAGCCTGCAAAGTGACCATGACCTTGGCCTGCAACGCGGCGGCAGGCCGACATAACAGCATCGGCTGGTCCAGTACCCAGTGAATGGCTGCCAACACGGCCGCCTGGGTGGCTGGCTGCTGCGACAATGCGACCTGCCAGTCGTGCCCCCAAGGGAACCGCGGCCTGCTGCTCCAGCGTGACGTTCCCTTTTCGGCCTGGGCTGCTGTCTGATCAAATTGGGTACAGCAAGCCAGCAGTTCAGCCATCGCTGACCACTGTGCAGAAATGGCTGTACCATGTGCACCATACAGGGCAATCAGCAATTCCTGCCGTTCATAGGCAGCCAGCGCCAACAGCCTTGGCAACAATAGACTTTCGGCACGCCACCCTTGCAGCATCGGCACCACCCAAGCCGGTTGTGCCCGAAGCTGGGCAAACACGGCATCGCGCCGCTGAGAGGCCGATACCACACCGGCGGGTAACCACGCCAGGCGTCGCCATGCCCAGTCCAGCCGGTCATCGTGCTGCCATGCGCATTCCGCCATGGTTTGCAATGCGGCTGCCGGATGACGGAATCGTACAATTCCGTCGCCACCGCAGCGATCCAGCTCACATTGAATGGCACGCGCAATGGCATCCCCCCATAGTTGTGCGGCCTGCCAATCGGTGTGGCTGGCCGATAAGGTCAACGGTAATGCTACACGTCGGATCAATACCAGCTCATCATCTGGTGCCAGCGCATGCAAGCGTGGTTCCAGCGTGTCGTCCAGCAGCAATTGCTGAACGGCCTGTGCTCGCGTCAGCTGGTCGGCTGGCACATGCAGCTTGCTTTGCATGCGGCCAATGGCAACAGTGGTACTCATGTCAACCTACCTTGGCCCAGCGGGCCATTACCCAAAGTCAATCCGCCACCCGGTCGGCCCAGCATGGTGCCCTGCCCCAACGCACCATAACCAAGCTGCAAGGGCTGGAAACCACCGCTACGGCCAATGACCGACGTCAACGCAACCCTCAACCCACGCCCCACACGCATACCCGCCCCCACGCTGCACAGTTCGAACAGGGTGTGCGCCGGCCGATGTTGATCCAGCAAATGGCGTACGACAGACTCCTGCCCTGCATCCAGCTCACCCAAGACCATGACACTGAAGCGATGGGCGTAATCGCTGAAACTGTCTGCAGCCACCTCGGCCTCGCCGGCATGGGCAGGTTCACCCAAAGGCCCGCCCACCCT
>NZ_SCOH01000051.1 GCF_005503445.1 Chitinivorax sp. B
AACACCTCTGCGCCAATGATACTGCGGATTGCCCGTGGGAAAGTAGGTCACCGCCAGACCCCTCTAAAAACGCCCTTAGCTCAAACCTAAGGGCGTTTACTCTTCTACAACCACCACCACCGATCTGATGCCCGCGCAAGTCATCGAGCACTACAAGTCGCTCGCCGATATCGAACGCGGCTTTCGCGTGCTCAAGCTGCCGGCGTCTGCAGACGGCAATCCATCACCGTCAACTACACTACAATCCTCTACCTCCGAAGGCACCGCCACGGGGCAAGCCATACCCTCCATGGTCTGGCCTAATGCTCTGCATCGCATTGAGTCCATTGATGCATACCGGCGCTGTTTTTAATGTTTTGGGAAAGGGCTTGATGACTAGCCTGTACCGAACTATCAGCAGTAAAGAGAATGGCCGTGATATTGCATGAGTCAAGTATTATCGAGTCAGCTTATATGCCGAAAGCTACAGTACACTTATTGCTGGGTGGTGTTCTAAGCATGTCGAACGGACTTAAACCAACTAGCTTCGATAGCCACCAGACTGGGTTCCAGACAAAAACAATGCTGCTCTTCATCCACCAGCCTGAGACAGATTAGCCTGTACATGACAATACCTTCTCAATATAGCTATCGTGAATATATGCAAAGGTTGAACCGTGTCTTGGATTTCATTGACCAGCATCTGGGTGAGTCATTGGAGCTGGTACAACTAGCGGATATCGCACATTTTTCACCGTTTCATTTTCATCGCCTGTTTACGGCGATAATGGGTGAAACCCTGGGCGATTACATCCGTCGCCGCCGTTTGGCGGTGGCAGCTTTTCTCTTGGCTAGCCAACCACAGCGTCCGGTACTGGAAATCGCATTGTCGATAGGTTTCGGGTCTGGTGAGGCATTAGCACGTGCTTTCAAATTACAGTTTGGAAGCACGCCGACAGATTGGAGGCAAAGTACACCTGAGCGTTGGGCCAGTGAAATGGCAAAGGTGAAGCAAAGTGAATGGGGGTTGCGCAATTTGGATCAGGTAGTTCGCAAAGCTAATCAGGCCATGCAAACAGAATTGCAGGATGATGGGGACTCCGAAAAACGATTTAGGAGGATTAGTATGAATGTCACCATCCAAACTATGCCTGAACGCCGTGTTGCCTATATGCGCCACATTGGCCCTTATGGGTCATCCATTACTGATTTTTGGGAAAAATCATTTGAGCCCTGGTTGTCTGCTGCTGGCCTGACGAATGCAACGTGCTATGGTGTCGGCCATGATGACCCTTCATTGACGCCACCAGAAAAATGCAGATATGACGCTTGCGTTGAAATCCCTGATGATTTTGTACCTACTGGTCAAGCCAGTACAACAGTACTAGCAGGTGGACGTTATGCGGTGATGCGCTTCCGAGGCACGGGTAACGAGATTGGCGAGGCTTGGACAACGCTGTTCCGAGACTGGTTACCTTCCAGTGGCATGCAAGTACAGTGTGATGTTGGGCCGTGCTTTGAGCGCTATGAGCCATCATCAATGTATGACAGTACGACCGGTCAGTTCGAATGCGATCTATGTGTGCCGGTCAGGCCGCTTTGATGATTAACTAACGGTGCTGGCCGACCCAGGTTGGCCAGCACCGCACGACAAGTTTTATTGTTCGTTCAGCCGATATGGTGTCAATGTGATCTTGGCATTATTGGCCGCCCCCATCCAGTCGGTATAAGTGCGATTTTTCTCCAATGTGTAGAAGCTATCCAGATAGTCGTCATCGTTGGTGAACCAATGCGATGGCATGGCCTGAATGATGGCGTTAGCCACAGTGGCAATCACAGCATATTCGGGTTTGAATGCACCCAGAATCTTTTCGACACCTGAAGTTACCGCCAGTACCAAGTCTTTGTAGTTTGTATTATCGTCATGCTCGAAGAATTGTACGTTTGCAGCGGCATAACGGAAGTCTGCCCATTGGATCAGAATCTGGTTAGGCGTGTAGTCGCGGCCATCATGATCCAGATAGGGTAATTCCACCGCTTCGATTTGTGCTTTGGATTGACCCGGTTGCACACCGGATACCAGTGCATAGACTTCGGCTGCACCGGAGATCCATGGTTCTTCATCGCGATTAAGACGAATGCGGTCAAGTCTGGCCGTATCCACATAGCCTGACATGGCCATCATTTTATGATCGCTTACTGCAGCATGTTTTTGCATACCTTTTGCAGCCAGCGTGCGGTTGGCAATCTGCAGACCTGCACGCAGATCTTCCCGGCCATCAATGTCAGCCACTAGCACTGGGAAGTTGGGTGCCTGACGGGCGTCCAGGTAATGGATACGGCCCTGGCTGTCGAATGCCTCGATAACAGTCCACTGCTTGTCGTCACCGGCCGGTTCAAATGCGACCAACATCTGGTTGGTTGGCTGGACCATCATTGCGCGTTGCTTGGGTTCGAACAAACGTACCTGAAGCAGTCCCTTGCTTATTCCAGTAATACCCTTTTTGTTCAAAACGGATTGATCAAGCTGTCGCAGCGCTTGCACACTACCCATACCTAGGCCCATGTGACGGCTCAATACGCTGCTACGAGGTGCGTTGCGGCTGTACTCGTCCAGTATCAACCGCAGCGGTGCAACCTTGTTGGGAGCTGTATCGGGCGTCTGGGCAAGTTGTTTGTTCAAACTATTGGCAAATGTCGGGTCTGCAAGCATACGGGCTACTTGGCGAGCGGTTTCACGCTTAGCTTGATCAATGTGAGTTGGTTGGCCCGGTAGTACAGTTTGCGGTTGCAATGTGGGTTCATCGGCATGTACGGTGGAAACTGCCGCCAAGCTGAATGCGCCGATCAAAATTTGGCGTAGGGTTAACGGAAAAGCCATCGATACCTCCTCATCGAATATTGTTTTATTGAGTACAGTGCGAGTGTGTTGTTGATTTTTAATGAAAACCCGCGTACTACCCTTTTGCATCCCCAGTGGTCATTCAGGGGTAGATATCGAGCTGGCATACACTCGATCTATATCACGCTACCCATTTGCGATGCACATGGCAATACCGATGGCATATTTTATATTGTTGCTATATACGTAATGAAGTGCTGTTTTGTCAGTGATGAAATCATTTACAAGCCAAGGGGAGCATCAAATAATTTGCATTTACAGTATGGCGCTAAGTGAATATATGTTGCCGGAAGAGGCAAAGAAGCAAATATGCTTTGTAATCGAAAGGTTAAGGTGACTGTCGGTCAGTTGCGAGCGTGCGAGAGTTGGAAGCGTTCAACACCTTCGTGTCGGGATAAATGATAGGCTAGGGCTGACAGTCGGCTGTGGTCGCGCTTGTTGATTGCTACCGCCACAAAATGCCATTGCTGCTTACCATCATGGGCGGAAATGGAAAGACTGCCGCTGGCGATATGGGCGGAAATGGAAAGACTGCCGCTGGCGATTTCGTAGCCATGTTCGAGCGCGATTTTTTGCAGGGCGGCTTCTGTCGGAATGACGTCAGGAACGAAATGAAGCGTGATGGCGATTGCTGGTCTTGAAGGCAGCCAGGCTTCCAGTTTACTGACCCACATCATGCACACCATCGCCAGAAAGGAGAGTGCGATTGCGGATACATAAAATCCCAATCCGACCATCACGCCGATGGCTGATGCGCTCCAGATGGAAGCTGCAGTGGTTAATCCACTGATACTGAATCCTTCCTTCATGATGACACCCGCGCCTAAAAAACCGATTCCTGTGACAATCCCTTGAATTACGCGAGTCGGATCGGCTGCTGCTTTGATGGCCGCATGGCCACCAAACCAGAAATCAGGATAGCCACATAGGACAGTCAGCGCGGCCGAGGCCATACAGACCAGTCCGTAAGTACGCATACCAGCTGCACGGCCACGGTACGATCGTTCGTAACCGACAACCAGACCAAGCGCCAAAGCACCGAGCAAATTCAGGCAAACAATGACGTTGACCGACACTTCAGTTGGGGACCAGTAAGCTGCCAATGCCGTGTTGGGGACAATTTCCATGATCAGTCTTTCGCTTGGGCGAGGCCCAGCTGGCAAGAGTACGCAACATGCTTAGCTGAGGCTTCTTTGAGTCTTGATCATGGTGTGGTCGATAACAAGTCTTATATGTGAATTTATGAAAATGCCACCCTGAAGGGTGGCGCAATATTTACTTAATTACACCGCAAGCCATCCGGGCACCGCCACCACCCAGTGGTGCCGGGTGATCATCGTGGTTGTCTCCACCAGCATGGACCATCAATGCTCGGCCCCTGATTTCATCCAGCTTGCGCAGGCGGGGTGCCAGTACTGGGTAGTTGGCTTTGCCATCGGCCTGCACATACAGCGCAGGAAGATCACCCTTGTGGCCATTGCCATATGGGCCTGTGTGGCGCCCGGTCTTTTCCGGATCCCAGTGGCCGCCTGCGGCCAGTGCAGCTACAGCTTTGCCATCTTTTTCTGCAGGATCACATGATGGTTTTTCATGGATATGAAAGCCATGTACACCCGCAGGCAGCTTGCTCAGATCAGGTGTCAGCAACAAGCCGTAAGGGGTTTCGGTGATGGCGATTGAGCCAATCACCTCTCCCGCCCCTTTTTCATCGGCCATGGCCAATGATACGGTGAGCTTATTGTCGGCTAGAACGGTGGTACTGATTGCAGTCAGCGTGACGGCAAGTAATAGAGAATGTCGCATGCAGCGGGCTCCTGTTTTCAAGTGGAAAGATTGTTGAATGTCATTATCATCCAGTCAGGACGTGATATGGGTGAAATTGTCATTTTCAATGAGGGCGATAGTCAGGTAGTTACATCCAGACTACGTCTTGCTTCCGGTACAATGGTGGGCTGATAGTCCGCCAATCCCTCACTTAACGAAACTGTGGCTTGCCAGTCACTTATTCTGATCTACACCGCACCATGCCAGAAAAAACCATGTCTTCATATCGTGCTGCCATTGTTGGTGGCGGCCCCGCTGGCCTGATGGCGGCTGACATTCTTAGTCAAGCCGGTGTTCAGGTGGATGTCTATGACACTATGCCCTCAGTGGGGCGAAAATTTCTGTTGGCTGGTATCGGTGGCATGAATATTACGCATTCCGAACCGTTGGAGCGTTTCAATACCCGGTATGGGGATCGTGAGCCAGACATGACACGCTTACTTGCGGATTTTGGGCCGAATGACTTATGTGATTGGATACATGGCTTAGGCATCGAAACATTTGTGGGGAGCTCCGGCCGGATTTTTCCAACTGACATGAAGGCTGCTCCCTTATTGCGAGCTTGGCTTAGCCGATTGCGGGAGCAAGGGGTTCATTTGCATGTTCGTCATCGCTGGATGGGTTGGATGCCAGATGGTGCGCTGTGCTTTACCACCCCTGCGGGAGAGCAAACCCGATTGGCGGACGTTACCATTTTGGCGCTTGGGGGCGGTAGTTGGGCAAGACTGGGGTCAGACGGGGCATGGGTGCCTTGGTTACACCAACGTGGTGTGAAAGTGAAACCATTGCAACCGGCAAATTGCGGTTTTGATGTGAACTGGACCCCGCATTTTGGCGGCCGCTTCGCAGGAGAGCCGTTGAAGACGGTTGCCTTGCGTGTTGCGGGCTCTGGTACCACATTCAAGGCAGGCGAATTCGTGATCACGGCTACGGGTGTAGAAGGTAGTTTGATCTATGCATTTTCTGCACAACTGCGCGATACCATTTTGATGAATGGGTGGGTGGATATTGAAGTTGATCTGATGCCCGGATGGACACAGGCCCGACTGGAAAAGGAATTGTCGCATCCACGAGGTTCCCGATCATTGTCCAGCCACATGCAAAGCCGCATTGGCCTGAAAGGTGTCAAAGCCGGTTTGTTGCGTGAATGCCTAGCTCAAGAGGATTTCAATAACCCGGCCAGATTGGCATATGCCATCAAGGCATTGCCGCTTCGTTTGCATGCGATACGACCCTTGGATGAAGCCATCAGCAGTGCAGGTGGAGTGGCCTTCGAGGCTATGGATGAGCAATTGATGCTGCGTGCACTACCTGGTGTATTCTGTGCTGGCGAGATGCTGGATTGGGAGGCGCCAACAGGAGGATATCTGCTGACGGGCTGTTTTGCCAGTGGCAGAGTCGCAGGCCTGGGTGCACTGAGTTGGCTGCAGGCAGGCGTTGTTGCATAAATCGAAGCTAAAAACGTAGATGTCGGTTGATTGACCTCAAGTAATACGGACGGGTTGTTGTGGGCAAGGAGCACTACGCGGTTGCGAACGTCGGCATGGATTGACACCATAGCGGAATGGAATATGAAGCCAATCAGCGCAATATCAGGTGCTATGAATTACAGCTTCAGATTGCTGAGTGCTTGTTTCAATGCATCGGCGACATCATTGCTGAATGCAACGAAACTGACTTCCTCCAAGCTGGTTGTCTGACTGACAATTTGATGGACAGTGCTGACGGCAATCTGACAGGCTGCCGCCAATGGGTAGCCATAGATACCGCAGCTGATGGCAGGGAAGGCGATGGTGCGCAGGTTGTGGTCGATAGCCAGCCGCAGGCTTTCGCGATAGCAGGAGGCCAGTAGGTCCGGTTCGCCATTGCGACCGTCTTGCCATACGGGTCCAACGGTATGGATGACATATTGAGCAGGTAGTTTGAAGCCGCGTGTCAGTTTGGCTTGACCAGTTTTGCAGCCGTGCAGTTTGCGGCAAGCTTCTACCAGCTCAGGGCCCGCGGCACGATGGATGGCGCCATCCACCCCTCCGCCACCAAGCAGGCTGGTGTTGGCTGCATTGACAATAGCGTCGATGGCAAGATGAGTGATATTGCCATTGATGACAGTCAGCTTGGTTGGCATGTCGAGCTCCTGAACGGAAGCTTCTATTGTTACTCAAGTGGTGCGAGCTGAATACCGCCCCAGGCCTCATTCCTTAATTGATCCAGACGGCCTGATGTGATCATTTTGCGTAGTCCCTCATTGAATTTCTGGATGCGCTGCGCATTTCCAGGAATTCTGCGGGTGAGCAACAGGCAGAAATGTTCGATCAGGTAAGGACGCAAACTGATTTCGATTTGCGCGCGTTCTTGTTCGGAAAAATTTTTATGAAGAATCTGCTGCCCCACTGGTAATGTCATTGGCACTATGTCGACCATGCCTTTGGCCAGTAAACGCATGGCTCGCTCATCGTTTTCTGCGATGACAACTTTCAGTCTGCCCTGGCGGACTGCCTCATCGACCAGGCTGCCATAAGAATAGCCATGGGTGATCCCCAGCCTGTAGGGTTCCAGGTCGGCAATACTTCGCCAGTGGAAGTCTCGACCCAGTCGATGGAACAGGACACCAGGCAGGGTCAATAAAACGTCAGATATATAGAAATCCCGTTGTCGGTCAGGTGTGCTCTTCCAAAGCGGCGTGCCATCCCAACTGCCATTGCGGGCAAGTTCGAAGGAGCGTCGCCATGAGAAAAAGCCATAATCGGTCTTGATGCCAACTTGAGCAAAGGCTTCCGTCACAATCAACGAGCCAACCCCAAAGTGTGGCAATTGTTGTGACATCAGTGGGGGCCATTCACCACTGGCAAGCCGGACAGTGTCACTGGCATGGACAACCGTGCCGATAGTTAACAGCATGCCTACTGAAAGCCGGTACACCCATCGACCAGTCATAAACAGTGGCCCAGAATGAACGTTGATTTTTTCGTGTACATTAATTGCGCCTACTCGAAATGGCGGTAATCTGTAGCTTCAAGTTTAGTGCATTGACACGTGTGCGTTGACCCTAAAGAGAAAAAGCCGCATCAGCGGCCTTTTCATTCCCAGAGAGCTATTTTTTGTAGTGACTTTGTAGTCGGTAGGCAGTTTAATCCTGATGCTGTAGCTGATCAATCCTTGTTTTAACTGTTTGTCATGATCGGCTGGGCGGGGTTGCTCATAAGGCGTGACAAATTTTATCCTGCCGGTGCTTGGAAGCTGTCCAATGCCTTATCATGCAGCCGGTGTTCATGTGT
This sequence comes from Chitinivorax sp. B, assembly GCF_005503445.1. NCBI lineage: Bacteria > Pseudomonadati > Pseudomonadota > Betaproteobacteria > Chitinivorax > Chitinivorax sp. B. Next base: position 7,981 of record NZ_SCOH01000051.1, read on the forward strand.
TGCTCAATATCCTCAAGTACCACCCATGCACTCCAGTTTTTGTACGGTGCTTCACCTTGCTGATGGCTACTCATCTCTGAGCTTGTGCCGGTTCCTAGGGTTTCGGTTGGCTGGTCATTTCCTGTTGCAGCTCGCTCAACCGACCGTTGCTGGCCAAACGGCGTAATCCTTCATTGAATTGCTGTAGATGTCGTTTGCTGGCCGCGTGTTGTTTGCCAAACAGCAACGTGTAATGTTCGATCAGATATGGCCGGTTATTCACGGATATCAGCACGGACTCGTTATCGGACAGTTCACTTTTCATGAGTGCATATCCCACGGGTAGAGCAATCGGGAACAGGTCAATCAAGCCTTTGCCCAGAAGCCGCATATTGCGCTCGTCGTTGTCACTTTCCACTACATTCAGGCGCCCGCTGCGAATTGCTGCATCCAGTTTGGGCCCATAGGTATAGCCGCGTGTTATGCCGATGCGGTAGTGCACCAGATCATCAACAGATTGCCACTGAAAGTCCTTGCCCAGGCGATGAAAAAACACACTGGGCATGCTCAGTACCACATCGGAAAACAGAAAGTCCCGTTCGCGTTCTGGGGTACGAGTCCACAATGGCGTGATGTCCCAGGCACCACTGCGTGCAAGTTCGTAGGAGCGTTTCCATGGGAAGAAGCCGTATTCGACTTTGACTCCAACTTGTCCAAACGCTTCCGTCATGATCTTGCTGGCTGGACCATAGCCGGGTAGATGCTGGGATAGAAGGGGAGGCCATTCTCCATTGGCAATACGCACAACGTCACCGGCTTGTGCCATGGGTAGGCCAATTGGTAGTGCGATCAAAAGATATAGCATCCAAAGCCGGGTAGGACGGCCTAGCGAAATCAAAATCAAGATATTCCTAGTGTTGAGTGATGGTGGAAAGCAACCGGTCAAGTATCGAGCTGGTAAAGGGTGCCAGCTTCGCGAACCCTGGGCTTATCCAGACGCGCATTTGATACTGAATTACTTGCTAGGTCAGGGTGATGGGTAATTGCCCTGAATGGCCTGATGTTATTGTAGCCCTGTTTGAACATGGGGCGGAAAAATGGCAAGCAGTGCTACCGGCCTGTTATGGACCGGTAACACTGTAACGTGGATTAGTGTAGCCCTTTCACCATGTCTTCAACCACTTTCTTGGCGTCACCAAATACCATCATGGTCTTGTCCATGTAGAACAGGTCATTGTCCAGCCCAGCATAGCCAGCATTCATTGACCGCTTCACCACGATCACCGTGCGAGCCCGGTGTGCATCCAGAATCGGCATGCCGTAAATCGGGCTGGCAGTATCTTTTTGTGCGGCAGGGTTGACCACATCGTTGGCGCCGATGACCAGCACCACATCCGTGTTGGAGAAATCCGTATTGATTTCTTCCATTTCCAGCACCTTGTCGTAAGGGACTTCCGCTTCTGCCAACAACACGTTCATGTGGCCAGGCATGCGACCGGCGACTGGGTGGATGGCATAACGGACATTCACGCCTTTTTCGGTCAGGACTTCCGCGAACTCTTGCAATGCGTGTTGTGCGCGGGATACCGCCAAACCATAGCCAGGTACGATGATGACACTGTCAGCGTTGCCCATCAGGAATGATGCATCTTCTGCGGAGCCGGACTTATAGTTTTTCTGCACACCACTGCCATTGGCTACTGCGGGGCTATCACTATTGCCCATGCCACCAAAGATTACGTTCAACAGTGAGCGGTTCATCGCTTTACACATGATGTACGACAAAATGGCACCAGAAGAGCCGACCAGTGAGCCAGCAATAATCAGTACCGAATTGTTCAGCGTGAATCCAATACCCGCCGCTGCCCAACCCGAGTATGAGTTCAGCATCGACACCACTACGGGCATGTCCCCGCCGCCAATTGGCGCTATCAGGAAGTAACCCAGCACCAGGGCAATGACCGTCATGGCGATGAAGGCCTGCAGGTTTTCGGTGATGAAGTAAGCTGCACCCAACACAATCATGGCAATGGCCAGGATGGCTTGCACCGGTTTGACCCAGCTTCCTTTCAATGGCTTGGAACCGGTCTTGCCAGACAACTTAAGGTAGGCCACAACTGACGCGGTAAAGGTGATGGCGCCGATAAAGCAGCCAATGAATAGCTCAAAACGATGTACGCCATCATGATGCTGATTGGTGTTGTATACCGCTGCAATTGCAATCAGCACGGCTGCCAGACCGACCAGTGAGTGCATCAGCGCGACCGTTTCCGGCATCTGCGTCATTTCAACGGTTTTGGCACGGTAGCCGCCTATGACTGCGCCAGCAATGATGGCGGACACGATCAAGGCAAAGTTAGGGTTGGGGGCCACGGCAAATGTGATCAGGATGGAAAGCCCCATGCCGATCATGCCGTAGGCGTTGCCCATTCGAGCACCAACCGGGCTTGAGAGTCCCTTGAGCGCAAGGATGAACAAAATCGCTGCAACCAGGTAGACCCAGTCCGCGTAAGGCGTCAGAAATTGCATCGTGGGTCTCCCTTATTTCTTTTTCTTGAACATTTCCAGCATGCGCTGGGTGACCATGAAGCCACCAAAGATGTTGATGCTGGCCAGAAACACCGCCAATGCACCCAGCACGGATGTCAGTGTCAGGGTTTCGCCGTTGATGTACACCACTTGCAACATGGCACCAACTACGATAATGCCGGACACGGCATTGGTCACCGCCATCAATGGTGTATGCAAGGCAGGGGTCACGTTCCATACCACGTGGTAACCCACAAAGATGGCCAGCACGAAAATGGTGAAACTGGCAATGAACGGGTCCATGGTATGGGCGGCCTGGGCCACATGTTGTGCCGCCTGATTAACGGCGTCGGCTGTTTGGGTGACGGCTTGTTGAGCGTCCATCTGTGTCCCCTCCCTCAGTTTGTATTGAACAACACTTGTCCGTCGCCGACGATGCGGGTTTTGGCGACGACTTCGTTGTCCATGTTGATTTCCAGCGCTGTGGCGTCTTTCTTCAGCATTTCACCCAAAAAGGTGAGCAGATTGCGCGCGTAAAGCGACGATGCGTCCTGTGCGACTAGGCCAGCCAGATTGGTGGTGCCGACCAGGGTGACACCGTTCTCGGTCAGGTATACCTCACCAGTCCGTGTCAACTTGCAATTACCACCTGATTCGGCTGCCAGATCCACAATCACCGAGCCTGGTTTCATGGTGCTGACCACTTCTGGCTTGACCAGCTCCGGTGCGGGTTTGCCGGGGATCAATGCGGTGGTGATGATGATGTCGGCAGCAGCAGCATGCTTGGCAACCAACTCACCCTGGCGGCGTTTGTAGTCGTCGGACATTTCCTTGGCGTAGACGCCGTCATTGGCCTTTTTTTCCTCATCAGTCATGGGTACTTCAACGAACTTGGCACCTAGCGATTCGACCTGCTCCTTGGTAGAAGGCCGAACGTCAAACGCCTCAACGACAGCGCCCAGACGCTTGGCAGTCGCGATGGCCTGCAAGCCAGCCACACCGACCCCCAGAATGAGTACGCGAGCGGGTTTGACCGTACCGGCGGCGGTCATCAGCATCGGCATGAATTTGGGGTAATACTGGGTAGCCAGCAACACGGCCTTGTAGCCGGCGATATTGGCCTGTGAGGACAGTACATCCATTGATTGCGCACGGGTGATCCGTGGCAGCAATTCCATCGCAAAACAGTTAAGATTTTTGGCGGCCAGTGCTGGCAGGGTGGGGTTGTTGTGCGCGGCAAACAGGCTGATGACAGCCGCGCCGAGCTTGATATGCTCGATTTCTTCAACTTGCGGTGAACGCACTTTGAAGACGATGTCGCTGTTGAACGCATCGACAGCGGTACCGATTTTGGCGCCGGCGGTGGCATAAGCCTCGTCGGGAATTGACGACAGCTGACCGGCTCCGGTTTGCACTACCACCACTTGTCCAAGTCCGATCAGCTTCTTCACGGTTTCCGGAGTGGCCGCTACCCGTGTCTCGCCGGGCAGGGTTTCCGCAGGGATTCCTATTTGCATGGTTGTTATCTACCTGTAGTCACTCTCTGGTAGGCAAACGGACACAAGACGGTACCCATCCCGTAGACAGCCGTACGCCTCGTGCGCCGATGCCCGCTTCGCTGCTGATTCGGCGTGCACGCCACCTCTAGGGCACAAAGCGAACTCGCGAATCCTGAAAACAAAATAAATCTGTCGTGTTGCCGCAAGATGTCTGCGGTACTGCTGGGTGCCAAGCCGACCCGAGTGCGAGGTAGCGCTGGGTAACGGTAGCAATGATGCTGGGATCAACCAGGCCGCATTTTGCCGCGGAAAAACAATGGCTTTGTTGTGCTGGTAATGACAGCAGAACAATTGCGGTTTTTCGCAGTGTTTTGCGGGTGTATCTAGATGGAAATGAGCGAAGCCGGTATCACGGTCGGCGATCAATGGTGTCGATCAAACGCTCGTATTAAACGCTTGCTTGGAGTGTGTGATAGAAGCTGCAAGCTTGTCAAGCAAGTTTGACACAATTCTCTGATCGCAAGTCAATACGGGGTTTCCCGCAATTGATGCATTGCACCAACTGGCGCGGGATTGATCTAATTTGCGTATGTGCGCACCTAAATCCGTTGATGGGTTGGTATGACTGCATTTCGGTGCGGCTACGGTTTGCATCAAAAACCACCAAACCCATTTTGTTTTTTGTACGAGCAGTGTCTGCCTATAGGTGGGCGCCGTTCAATGCGGGATCTTGCCAGGTCATCAGTCAACCTGCGTGTTACAAACTGTGTTGTCTTGGGTATGATGATCTTGGCCGGGTTGCAACCTGCCAGATTGCGATCCTGTGAAAGTCAAATCACGATGGATCGACAATCAATCACTTGGTGGGAAATGCGCTATTGCAATGAATTTTGACGGGCAGATTTCACGGTAACTCGTCTAGAATTGCAAGCACAATCAGTTGCTTAGGTCCATGGGCGCCATAAGCCAATGTCTGTTGAATGTCAGCGGTTTTCGATGGGCCGGATATCAATAATACATTGGTTGGCAGGCGTGTGGCCCATTCCGCTTGTTGCATGGCTTCCAACAGAGTGTTCCATAGTTGCCCGGTATGCCACAGCACCATATGGATTGGCGGCACCAGTGACAGGGTGCGGGGTTCGGCCGCTGTGGGCCATAATACTAGTGAGCCGGTGGCGGCAATGGCGCCCTCACAGCCAGTCAGGCTGGCTTCGATCTGGAATAACTCGGCTTTCCACTGCTCGATATGTTGATCAAACCGTTTGATTTGTGGTGTGTCATTGCGGCCTGCCCAGTGTACCTGCAGTGTAGTGGCAGCTGGGGTGTTTGGTGCGAGCAGAAGCTGACGAATACCCAGTTTGTGCAGTGTGTCGACCACGTCATTAGGCCAACGTTGTGCCGTGGTTTCAATCACCTCTGCATGGGCAGCACGTAACAGACTGATTACTCTGGCTACGTCTTCAGGATGGCTGAAAGTGTAGGGTGTGGTGGCAGCCTGATAATCACTGAGTGGTAAGGGCGCTGGTGCGGTGCCAGAACCTTGGCGCAGTTTGGCCAGGATGCGGTCTCGAGCAGTCATGAGTGGTGGGCTCCACGCTTGCGCAATAATTCATGCAGGGTTTTCGGGGCGGGAACTGGAGCGCTTCGGACTTGAGTCCAGGGCTTGATCTGGCGAGGTAGCCAGCGCCGTAGGCGACTCGTCAGCCACGTGACGGTTCGGTAGATAACAGGAGCGCTGTTCAGCCAAGCCCAGGCACCCCACAGGTAGCGTTCTCTCTGGTCAAATTTGGCACCTTGGCCACGCACACTCTGTGGTATGGCAGCCGGTGGTCTGACCGATTCTGTGCGTAGTCGCATCAGCAGGTCCGGGATGGGAATCTTCACCGGGCACACTTCACCGCAAGCACCGCACAATGAAGATGCACTAGGCAGATCCCGGGTTGCCTCCAGTCCCATCAAATGCGGTGAAATGATTTTACCGATCGGGCCTGGGTAGACAGTGCCATAAGCATGGCCGCCGATGCGGGTGTAGACCGGACAATGGTTCATACACGCACCACAGCGGATGCACTGTAATGTTGTGCGCAACTGGTCGTCGGCAAAAGCTTGGCTGCGGCCATTGTCCAGTAGTACCAAATGGACTTCCTCGGGGCCGTCCAGCTCGTCCGTCTTACGCGGCCCGCTGATCAGATTGAGGTAGGTGCTGACAATTTGGCCGGTAGCTGAGCGGGTCAACAGGCTGTACAGCGGGGCGATATCCATTAGTTTCTCAACCACTTTCTCGATACCGGTAATGGCAATATGTACTTTCGGTACGGTAGTGCACATGCGGCCATTGCCCTCGTTTTCCACTAGGCAGAGTGTGCCGGTTTCAGCCACTGCAAAATTGACGCCCGAAATGCCGATGTCGGCCTCCTGAAATTTTTGCCGGAGTACTCGTCGACCAATCTGAATCAGTGCATCGACATCTTCGGTGTAGTTCACTCCCTGAATGTGCTCGGCAAACAGAGCGGCAATCTGCGCCTTGTTTTTGTGGATGGCGGGCATGATGATGTGCGAAGGGGTTTCACCTGCCAATTGGACGATGTATTCGCCCATATCCGACTCCAGGCATTCGATGCCACGTTCGCTCAGGAAATGGTTCAGCTCCATTTCTTCACTGACCATCGATTTGCCCTTTACTACTTGTTTGCCCTGATGTCGCACTGCAATTGCATGGACCAGCTGATTGGCCTGTTCGGTGGTTTCTGCCCAATGCACCTGGATGCCATTACGCTGGCAATTCATTTCCAGTTGTTCCAATAGATCCGGCAGTTTTGACAGGGCACGCTGGCGGATGTGTTCACCCAGCTTGCGTAACGAATCCAGTTCTTGTGGGTCGCCGAACACGCTAGCCCGTTTCGCCATCAGGAAGTCCATTGCGCCACGAAAGTTACGACGTAACTGGTCGTCGTTCAACGCAGCATGAGCACGGTTGGCGAATGTATCCCGGATAAAAACGATGGGCTGTGGTGCTGCTTTCATGTGTCGGCCTCACAACGCTGTCGTACAAAGCTGACAATATGCTCGCCCTGCAATGGCTGGCCCTGATTGGCCAGCGAGCCATTGATGTTCATCAGGCAGCCGCAATCCGCACTGACCAGATGTGCGGCACCGGTTTCTAGCAAGGCTTGGGTTTTGTCCGCCACCATGGCAGCAGAGATCTCAGGATGTCGTATTGAAAACGTGCCGCCAAAGCCACAGCATTCCGATTCATGACCTTGCACAGCCAGCGTGACATTCTGTAGCCGTGATAGCAAGGCACGGCCCGTTTGCAACGTGCCCATCTCGCGTCGCGCCGTACAGGAGGTATGCAGGGTAACGGTTGTCGGTTCGCCCAGGTCAGTCAGTTGCAGGTTCAGGTGGTTGACCAGATAGTCAGTTAGCTCCACCACCCGTGCGCTGAATTGCTGTACTTGTGTAAGCCGTGTCGGTTCCAAGGCAAACAAAGTCGGGTAATGGTGTTTCATTATCCCTGCACAGGAGCCGGATAACACCACGATTGGCCAATCACCTGGAAAATGCGCAATCTGCGCCCAGGCTACCCGCCGGGCTTCATCAGGATAACCGCTGGTGTAAGCTGGCTGGCCACAACATGTCTGCCCCTGTGGAAAGTGCACCTTTACTCCGGCGTGTTCCAGTAGTGCAATGGCATCCAACCCAGCTTTGGGGAAAAACACATCAATCAGGCAAGTACCGAACAGGTAAACCTGGCTTGTTTGTTTGGCTAGCATGGGCATTCTCCAGTACTGAATGTTCCATCTGGTGGTTGGCAGCGACGTAGCTGAACTGAGTATTGCCCAACATGAGCAATCTTCCTGTTAATTGGTAATACCAATCAATCAGCTTAATGATTCATTCGACACAATGCCTGATGGGCTGTCAAGCAAGGATGCGTCAAAGTATAGAGATGTGACATATTGGATAGGGTTGGTTTGAGTTTATATATATGATAAGTATGGGTTGAATGTTAATTTTTCATGATGGACTCACAGAGTCTGATTCAAATTGACTGCCGGGACTGGGTGAAAAGCCATAAGGTGTAAGCCATGACGAAAAAGGGTGAATAAGGTAAATTGGTAAGACCAATCGTGCACGAAAGTATCACTGTGTTTCAGGAAATCAAACCACGCCGCGTCGCGGACGAAATCGTCGAGCGTTTGCAGAAGATGATTCTGGAAGGCATATTGAAAGCTGACCAGCGTCTGCCTGCTGAACGGGAGCTTGCTGGACAGTTTGGTGTATCGCGCCCCTCTGTTCGTGAAGCGTTGCAGAAGTTGATCGCCAAAGGTCTGATCTATAGCCGACAGGGCGGGGGCAACTATGTCAATGGCTCCATCGGCGATTCGTTGTACGATCCGCTGCTTGATCTATTAAAGAACGATGCGAGTATTCATTTCGATTTGTTGGAGTTTCGCCATACCATTGAAACGGCAATGGCCTATTACGCTGCTGAGCGGGCTTCTGATGCCGATCGCGAAAGCATCACTCGCGCCTATGAATACCTGCAGATGACTTATCAGGCTGAAGACCATGCCAAGGAAGCTGAAGCAGATGCAGGTTTTCATCTCGCCATTGCCGAGGCATCACAAAACGTGGTGTTTCTGCATACCATCAAAGGCTTGTTCGGTCTCTTGAAACACAATGTGATCACTAATCTGGGTGGTTTGTATACCCGACACGAAACTCGCGACACCATCATGACCCAACATGCAGCCATCTATCAGGCGATCATGAATTCCGACCCTATCGCTGCCCGCAATGCCAGTGGCATCCATGTGCGATTTGTCGAGGAAACCCTGCTGGAGCTGGATGCCGAGAAGCGTCGACAGGAACGGGCCGAGATGCGGCTAAAGTTGATGGATGAATAACCGGGCTGCCAATCGCTGGTTACAAGATTGCATTGGTGGCGTGTACTTGGCTGAACACGCAACATTGATCGGTGCATCAACGCTGTTGCCGAGCATAGCTCACCGTCAGCATTTCCCACTGATGCCCATCGGGCTCATTCCAATAGATTCCCTGGCCACCGAATTGCGTGCTGATCTGCATGTCCATGGGGCCACGAACTGAGCTACGGTAAGGGATGCCAGCTGCTTTGATGCGACCGAGAATGGCATCGAAGTCTGCCTGAGTGACACGGAAACAGAAGTGGTAAATCGGGAAGTCTTCATTCGTGTCGATAAAGTCCAATGTCAGACCGTCATTAACATAGACCGCCGAAAAGGGGCCGATGGTTGTTTCTGACCATGGTACGTTCAACAATTCCGCCAAGCGTTTGGCCGATGCAACTTTTGTGCGCGACGGCACGATGGTGTGATCCAGTTCGATAGTCATGGCGAGCTCCTGATCGAAAGGTGACGGCGGGACTGGTCAATGCTACATGGGTGGAGTACGCCCCTGAATGGGTAACTTGTGACGGCGTACAGGTGGGTAAACACGCCATGCCACGATGACCAGCACGCCAAACAGGGTATAAGCAACCAGGAATGCCCATGGTGGCGCATCGTAGAACAGTATGCGTCGCAGCCAATAAGCGATGAAGCTATCGCTGGTTGGTGTTAATCCGGTGTTGGCACGTAACTGCCACTCCAGTACGGTCAACGGGCAGGCAATCCCCAGCCATGATTCCACCACAACCATGGCAATTGCTAGTAGATGAGATACCCGAAACCACCAGCTATTGACCCATGACCAGGCGAGTTGGTTGCCGATCACAATCAGCACCAGACCACCCACAATGAACAACACTACAGCGACGTGTACGATCAGTACAATATCTGCCAATAACATGGATGATGTTGAATCTGTCATCGGGTCACACCCGTTACATAGCAGCATGTGGCCGAGGAGCCACATAAGCCCATCCAACTATTTCGGATTGCAAGGCTTGCCCTCATATTGATGCCGATTGAGGGCATACTTCTTGCCATTCCAACGCTCAACAGGAAAGCAAAATCCCGGGCCGCCGATTTCAAGGTCTGGCCAGCCATCCACGCCTTTGGTCGGTAAAATGCTCAAGATGCCGATGCCGTGGGACAACAGTTTCCAGCTGCCATTGGCCTGCTTGCTGACCAGACCGTAACCGCTACCCGTGTTGCCATAGCAGTAGGTGCCACCTTCGGTGATGATGGCTTCGGGTTGGCCGTCACCATTCAAGTCCAGTACTTCCTGAATCGTACCTGGTCCATAGGTCGGCGTGGGGTCTTCACAAGCCCGCCATTGTTTACCTTTCTTCTTGAACCCTGCTGCTTTGAATGCAGCAGCTTCGTCAGTGGGGGAGAGTCTCTCCGCTGCACCAGATGTCGATGCAGCAATCAATGACATCAACACGCTTACTGCCAGGATGTTCAGTTTCATCAGACACCTTTCATTGCACGTGATGGATTATGTTGCTAACGAGAAAATACGAAAGCCTGGGTTGTACAATGTGAAGGTAACGGCTGAGCTAGAGATCAACCGTATAGCCGTCCATCAATATCCTGGCGAGGTCCGTATCCTTGATGGTGCCAAAGCCTTGTGCCCCCCAATTGGTTCCCCAATCGTTGGCAAATTTGAATTCAGCCGTGTTGGTGTCATAACCCACAATGGCGATCGTCTTCAGACCCAGGGTCCGCAAAGGCAGTTTTACAGTCACCTTCCCACCTTTGCCGGGCGTATCGAAATCGTTGGGGACCTCAATGGCGGCGGCGACAACGTTGCCTGAGCGGAGGGCATCCAATACCTGTGAAATGGATTTGGTCTGGGCGAAGCTTTTCAGCTTGAAGGCTGGTTTGACCGAGTTGTTTGGCAGTGTTTTAAGTGAATACGGCCAGTCGCTGGCCAAGTAGATGCCAACTGACTGAGCTGCCTTCAAGGCACCTAATAGTGATGTACCCTGGTAATCTTCCCCCTGGAATTCGTCAAACTGCTTGGCCAGCATATAGATGCCGCGTGGCGAAACCGTCACGTGCTGTTTCCCGATGGATGCCGCCTTGCTTTGTATGGCATAGGCTACAGTGAAACCGACTGTCGCTGCTTCTGGTCCGGTATCGCCGATTGGTCCGATGCTCGTGGATAAATCAATGACTTCTTCTGGTCGCGCAGGGGTGGGCGTTCTGAATTGGGGCGGTAATACTGGCGCCCCCAGTTCGATTTTCAATGGTCCAAGCTCGGCCTTGCCATCGGTGGACTGAGAAAATCGTGCAATCAGGCCGCTGAGCGAGTCGTGAAACAGGACGGCCGTCACTAACCCAACGGCTGGCCACGAGACGAACACCGGCAATAACACTTTTACCCACTCCAGAATCAACCCAGGGCGGGTGTCTTTATCGTGTGTACCGATGGGTGCTGGAGCGTTCTCTTCCATTGGCACGCCTTTACGTGATCATTCAGATTAGCCCTCATCGGGCCGTGATCTTCGCTCGCCAGACTTAAAATACGACCGAATGTAACGCCATTGGGCTGTGCCCTTGGCAACAATCGCCCGTTTAATCACCATTAAGATGTCAGCATGACCTAAATAGGCTTTTGGGAAGGATATCGTACAAACGGAAAATGATCTGGGCTGTATTGCCAGTGAGCAGTCATGAGCCACTTCCAATCGGGAATATGCAATACGATTTATCATGGTCTTTCAAAATAATAGCACTGAATGCTTCATAGGTTGTCAATACAGCATAAGAACAACCAAATATCCAAGCTCTACGTTTCAATTCGACCGATTGGTGGATAGTTATTTCATTTGTATATGTTGCTGATGGTTTTTGATTGCTGCTGATCATATTAATTGTCAATTTTAACAAATGCGGATTTAAGTTTATTTGCTTGGTGAAATAATTTGGTTATGTCGCCTACGATGGAAGTATCAGCCTGGTTCAGGCCCACCGATGGAGGGCTGAGTTGCTGTCGAGGGAGAGGGCGGGTGTCACGACTTTACTTCATCGGATTCAAGGATCATGGCACATTTTCTTGGCGGTTTACGTGCTCAGTTGACGGTGTTGTTTGGTAGCCTGGCATTGTTGATTGGGTTGCTGGTTTCGCTATACATCAATGAATTTGTCTCTGCAGAAATGACGCGTGAACGGGGGGAGAACATTCATCAGGTAGCTCGCAACATCTCGTTGGCTCTGGCAGAAAATCTGCGCGAACGGGAGCGGGAGATAGTGTTGTTGGCACAAAGCCCATTGTTCGTCAAATCTGCTTTGAATAGTGACGATGTTCGTACCAGCTTGAATCAGGCCAAACACAGCTATCGCTACTATTCATGGATTGGGGTAACCGATACGCAGGGTGTGATCCAGGCCGCTGCCGATGGTTTGTTGGAAGGGCAGAATGCAGCCAAGCGCCCATGGTTTATCCACGGAGTACGCGGTGCGTTTCTTGGCGACATTCATGAGGCCGTATTGCTGGCCAAGTTACTGAAACCTGATACGCCTAACGAGCCAATCCGCTTCGTCGACTTTGCGTCACCCATCCGCGATGTATCGGGGCAATTGAAAGGGGTATTGGCATCCCATGCCCGTTGGACATGGGTCAAGGAGGCAATTCATACTTTTTTGCCAATTGATGCAATCGCACAGGGCGTCGAGGTGTACATCGTCAACAGCAAGCGAGAAGTGCTGTTGCCATTTGAGGCTGTTGGCAAACAGCACATTCCCGTCGGGCTGAACGCACAGGTGCCTTTTGGCATCTTCCAATGGGCTGAGGGCCAGCAAATCTTGTCGACCATATCACCGGTGAATGCGGTGACCAGCAATGACTTGGGCTGGCAGGTGGTTGTGCGGCAACCTGTGGCAACCGCATTGAGCAATGTGCAGGCATTGGACATCCGGATGTGGTTGTTGCGTGGGATTACCACGGCGGTCTTGATGGGATTGGTTTATCTTTTGTCGAAGAATATCAGTCAGCCAATCGAAACACTGGCAAACATTGCGAAGCGGATTGAGCAAGGTGACGAGGAAGTTACGCTGGATGTGAAAGCGCATTCATTCGAGTTGAGCACACTGATCTCCGCATTGCGGGGTATGACTGCCCAGTTGATCAGCAGTAAGCACGAACTGGCCGAAATCAATATGCAGTTGGAGCAGAAAGTCCAGCAGCGTACGGTTGCGTTACAAAACACCAATGAAGAGTTGGTAAAAGCGATGGTACAACTGGAGTTGTTGGCCCGGCAGGATGCATTGACCGGATTGGGTAACCGGATGGCTGCCAATGAACGGCTGCGAGACGAGTTCTTGCGGTGGAGACGTTTGAACACGTCGTATTGCGTGCTGTTGATGGATATCGATTTTTTCAAAAAGGTCAACGATACCCATGGCCATGACGTAGGGGACGACGTGCTACGGTATGTGGCCAGACTGTTGCAAACTACCATTCGTAACACGGATTTTGTCGCCCGCTTTGGTGGTGAAGAGTTTTTGGTGCTGTTACCTGGTACGGCGGTGGAAGGAGCGGAACTGTTGGCAGACAAAATATGCCGTACTGTGGCGGCTACGCCTGTGCCAGTCGTTAATCAGGTTACCCTGAGTATTGGCGTAGCAATGGCATCAGCAGGTGATGCAGGGGATCACGATTTGGTATCCCGTGCTGACCAAGCGCTATACCAAGCCAAACACAATGGGCGGAATCGAGTGGAGCTGGCGACCAGCCACTGATGTCTCGGGATAGTGGCCTCTCGGTTGTGTCAATGAACCAGGTGCCCGCACTGGGCAAGGGCAGGTGATCCACTGCGACGCTAAAGGTAAAAGCACTGGGAAAGTGAACAGACCGACGTTGGGTAACATCGGCCTGAACGGGTAGCTTCAGTTTGCCATGTCAGTAATGCGGTGGCCGCTCATTGGCCAGCAGCCCACCTTCTTCACCCCGATCCTTCATGTCGCGAAACTGTTGATAAAGCATTTGTAGTTGTCGCTGCAACGAATCGATCTGCTGTTGTTGCAGTACGACAGTCTGGTTCAGGGTATCCAGCAAATCTTCCTGAAAACTGAGCTTGATTTCCAGTTCGTTGATACGGTCTTCCATGGCGCTTTTTTGAATCACCTGTGGCCGGGCAACGCTGATTGCGCGACCTGGCTTATCTGTTAAGTTAGTTACAGCGTTGTACTTGTTTGGCGGTTTCTGGCCATATGATCTGTTCTTGACCATTGAGCAGGACTGGCTGTTTGCCACACAGCCATGCGCCTTGCAGTAAGACCTTGCCGGCAGTATCGATCAATGCAAGGTTACCCTTGTTGATGACGACTGCACGCGCTTCCGAAAAGTTGGTGGCTGCCTCGAACTGAAGCGGAATACTCAGTTGACCTTGTCGATTGAGGTAGCCATAACGCGTGACAGGTGCTGTCAGCGCCGCTATTTTGCCTTGTTTTTTGGTTTTACTGTGGTGATCCACTTCCTGGCTAACCACAGCAAAACCATTTTGCATGGGTTTGATTTCGCCAAAGGGGTAAAGGCCAATGATTTTTCCTTTGGCATCTGCCAACCCAATGTTTGATTTGGCTGTAGGGTTGTGTGGTTTGAAAACCACCACACCTTCGGAAAAACGATCGTGTTCAGCCACCCCGCCAGGAATGGTGACGCGTTCCTTGAAGTCAAAACCACGAAACAGGGTACCCGTTGAATCCGAATTGCTTGCCTGTATGTCAACCCACCACCAGGCTGGGCCATCCTCAACCGGGGAAAGCGGGTTTTTTGCTGTCGATACGCGGCCGTTCAAATCGGTTAGGCGCAGTTCGCCTCGATATTTGGTTATTTCGAAAGGGTGCTGATCAAAGCTGTTCAAGTAGCGTCTTGGTTGGACTACCCATTCGCCTTGGGCATTCATCAGCCCTTGCTTGCTGACCGGATTAACCTGAAACCAGCCGTCGTCCAAATAGCGGACCGATTCATAGATTGGTTCAATATAAACCTTTCCATCCATACCCAACACACCTTCACCATTTTCCTGATCCCTGACCATCAGTATTTTGGCGTTTGCGTCATACCGGATCGATTCGTAACGTGGCTCAACAATCAGCTTGCCACTCTCGTTCAACCAGCCATAAAGCGTACGTTCACCTGACTTATCGTCAGCGCTGATCTTCCAACCAATCAGTTTGTCTTGATGTAACTCCGGGTCAATCTGGTTGTAACGCGGCTGAACAAGCCATTGAAACTGGGTGTTGATGATGCCCCATTGTCGATCTTTTTCTGCCGGAGCTAATCCCTGATGAAAGGTTTTGTAGGTCATGCCTTCCGGGATGGCCACTGTCTGTCCGGTTTTAAGGTTCTGGCGATGTGATTGCTGATTCTCATCGACCCATTCCAATGTATATGGGGTGGGGAAGTGCATCTGTCGCCCATGTGCTGGTACAGCATATAACTTGCCGCTTTGATCGATCACCTTCAGGCCATCTGGACTATCGATAAAGGCCAAGCCATTACGAAACACTGACAGTTTGCGCTCGTCTGGCTGAATGACCCATTCACCTTTACCATTGATTGCACCCCACCCTTGTTCGGTTTTCATCAACAACGGCCCATCAATGGGCTTATCCGCTGATGCAAATCGATAGTCCAGCAGCTCGCTTTCATATTGCCATTCTGGCCGGGTGATCACTTGGTGATCATGAGTAAAAATGGCAACTTGGCGGTAGCCTTTAACCAACAGGGCGACAGGCAGTAGATCGGGTTTTTGCTTCGCGATCTCGCTGATCGGTTGAATCAGGTCAATACTGTCAAATTGGCCTTTGACTGTTGGATCACTGCTGGAAAGCACTTTCTTCCCGTGATTATCGAACAGCTCAAATGGTTTATCCTGGGCATCTTGTGATTCACCTTCCTCAAGCAACAGCAAATAGCCAGTGTTGACTTGTATGTCTGGTCGTTTGATCAGGCTTTTCATCAAGCCAGTTGTCGAATGCCAGACCCAGCTCTGATCGCAGCCATGAATCAGTTTCCAGGGGCTATCGGCCTGTTCAATCTGGGCCATGGTCAGGGATGGGCAGTCAACCGATAGCACGATCCTTCCAGCCTGATCGATCACATCACGCCGTTTGTTGGTACGGTTGGGGGTGGCAAGGTACCAGCCATCACTATATTGGATATCCTGATAGGCCGGGTTGAGGACAAACTTACCATTTTTACTCAATAGTCCCTGTAACGATTGATCCGGCTCAACTGGTGAATCAGGGGCTGCAATGGCCAAGCCTTGATGGAATTCATCTAGGGACCGGAAGGTCGGGGGGAAGACCGTTCTGCCTTGTATATCGGCGGTACCATAAAGTGTGATGGGTTGACCGTTGCGTGTCTCTTGTTTGCTGGTGATGAACAGCCCGCCGCTAAACCTGGCACTTTGGTCAGCAGGGACGGGGCGTGTCTGACCGGTCAGGTTTTGTAGTACTGGTGGGGCGTTGACCGTTGCGCTGAATAGCCCTTGTGTCCGGCTGTATTTGTACACATCAACGTGGGCAGGCAACTGCTTGAGAATCTTGCCAGTGGGATCGATCAGCAGATCCTGTTGATATGCCTTGCTGACAACTGCTGTTTTGTTGGAAAAGCTGCTGGCACCCGCATATTGGGGTTGGATCACCCAGTTGCCCGCCCGATCGATATAACCCCATTTATCGCCTTCTTCTGCGGCGGCCAAGCCTTCTGCAAAGGCTTGTATGGTATTGAATCGGGGTTTGACGATCCAGGCCCCTTTGGTATCAATGACACCCCATTTTTCACCGACTTGGACGGCGGCTAACCCTTCGGCGAAATCATCAGCATCGTCAAAGGCTGGGGCAATGACGATTTTGCCGGACAGGTCGATAAAACCCCATGATCCTGCTACCTTGATACGGCTCATTCCGGACTTCATTGGGCAGAGTACTTCAATCGAAGATGACTCAATGGCACCAGGTTCGCATTCCGTATCGGCATAGATTGTCAGCGAAATGAAGATCAATGGCACACTGGCAACCCAGGTTATCGAATTGCGTATGGATTTTTTGATATGCATGGTATGTGGCCTGAAAGACATAAGCGTGGATGGCGGATTCACCAGACTTGTTGTGCGCGCCATGCTGCTCGAATTTTCAGAAGCATGGCTTCGGGTGACTTTTCCTGCCGTAGCGTGGCTTCATCCAAGCCAAACAGCATGGTGGGCTGCGTCTCTTCATCTGCTTGCGTTGTGGCAGGTGTTGGGGCTCGAGTCGATAATGCTGCAACCAGGCGGCATTGCTCTGAATTGGCGTTGGTATTTTCAAGCAGGTTGATTGTGAATCCCTGTTCCTGGCCATATTGCTGCACCAACTGTTCCAGTAATGGTTTGACTGCAACGGGGGCTGTTGCCAGTGTTTTCCCGTTTTCATCCAGCCATTGTCGGGCAATGGGAATTGCGATGCCGGATGAGCAGTCTTCCTTGATGGTTTGACTGGCGGCAACAGCTCGTTTTGCATTGGCTGGTGGCTTGATTCCCCATTCCGGCTGCCAATCTTGCTCATATTCAATCAGGCCAGCTCCGACAACCCGGATCTGATTTGGCTTGGCGCCGATTTCAACCAGCTTCTGGTTAAGCTTGGTCTGTAGCTCGCGCCGTGTGGCCGTATCGTCACTTGGTTTGAAATTGCGATCAATGCGTTGCCGCCAGCCAATAAACTGGCTGTGCAATTGACTGAAAACAGCATGGGCGTTGGCGGGTGGCTGTTTGCCAAGCGTGGAGATATCAAAACGGAATTGCAATGTGTTGAAAATCGCTCCCGTTTCGTCTTTGAATTTGGCTGTTAAAGGGGCATAGCTGATCAATGGCTGGGCTTGAAGCGTTTGCTTGGCTCGTTCTTGCTTGATGGCCGGGTTGGATGCACCCAGGCAGGCAAGGGCTATCTCGCTGTGGTCCGGCCATTTCCGATCTTGCTTCTTGAGTTGCTGAATTAGCCGTACAAGCCAGTCTGCATGCGCAGGCTCGCGTGATGCAATTGGTTGATTCTGTTGATCCAGCAACCAGCTGCCCGTTTCAACATGAAATCCTGTTTCACAGTCAATCAACCGCGTGTCGTAGTTGTACCAGCCTTTTTCTGATTCCGCCTCGGTCCAAGGCTCGCCTGAGTGTCGTGGATAACGGCTGGCCGATGCCAACAGGCCGTCCGGCCGGAACTGTAATTTGCTGAGATGAACCGCATGGGCGGTATCGCGTGAGTACATCGGGAAATACAGCCAGTCGGCTTCGTCAGCCTGAGCGATGGGGGCCATCATCGCGGCCAGGGCGACAAGGTATTGCTTGAACAGCATGGTCGAATACCGCTTGGTGAGTTGAATGGGTGATGGATCGCGACAGTATGGCATCAGATGATTGGTCAGAGTGATTCTCAGTATCTATAGGATGGCCGATGGGGAAAGCCTAGGGGTTGGTCGTGACAATAAGGTATCTGCCCTCATAGTGGCATTGGGGATTCACGTTGCCGATAGGCGCCGGGTGTTACACCCGTCCAGCGTCGAAATGCTCGATTGAATGCGCTTTGCTCAGAAAAACCCAGTCGGTCAGCAATACGGGCCAAGGGCTCATCGGAATGGGTAATCCACTTTAACGCCAGATCCTGTCGTGCCTGATCAAGCATATCGGAAAAACGTGCTTGTTCCAGTGACAACCTATGCTGTAGCTGTCGGCCAGTCATCCCAAGTGCAGCAGCAACTGCCTCACGATCAAAAAAAAACGCCTTGGTTGAGATAGGCCAACAAGGCTTGGCGGGTTCGGATCACCCAGGGTTCGGTCTGATCCAGGTAGGTTGCTTCGCCACTGGCAATTCCAGCGACTTTCTCCGGTTAGCCAGCCTTGCGCCAGGTAATCCCGTGCCGGTGTTCCGACATGCTTTGGGCATCGTCTGCGCCCATACCCCATTTAAGCACCAGTTTACGAGCAATATACTACCAATTCATAATATACTATGAGAACACATAGGCGGCCAACGGCGACGCTCCGGCCCCAAGAAAAGAGGTAGATGTGGAGTCTGAGGCGGCATTTGGCCAAGTACTGCGGAGACTGCGGAAGGAGAGGAACCTTACGCAGGAAGCGCTTGCGCTCGAGGCGAACGTGCAACGGACCTATGTATCGATGCTGGAGCGTGGCCAGAACAGTGCCAGCATCAGAATGGTCTTTAAGCTAGCCCCGCTACTCGGTGTCCGTCCCTCGGAAATACTTGCCCAGGTCGAAGAAGAGCTTGGACCGAAGAAATAAACCGCTGTGCCACGTCAGTGGCGTTTTTCGACTACGTTGTGCCGAATCAAAGGATCCAAGAGCCTTGGAGCTAGCGTTTGTTGATAAGGATTTTCGAGACTTATGTTTCAACAAGTCTCTTGCCAGGGAAAAACTCGGCGTGCTGCTTGCTGGCAAACTTATGAGTCGCCTATCGGATCTTGCGGCCGTGGCGACTGCTGCCGAAGTGTTTGCGCTTCCCGGGCAAGCCCGAGAGCTAACAGGTGAGCTGCTTGGGTGCATCGCGATCAAGCTAATCGACAGCCATCGACTAGTCTTCCGGTCAGGCCACGTGAAACCTCGCGTAGACGTGGCGGGGGCGGTCGATTGGGCCCGCGTAAAGCGCGTTAAGATCATAGGGTTGGACAACGACCATGCATGAGATCACCAGCTTCCAGCCAGACTGGGCCTCTCCTCCTGGTGCAACCATCAATGACATGCTCGAAGAACGTGGTTTGTCTGTTGCTGACCTAGCACGCGGCTTGGGCCAAACTCTTCCTCAGACTCATAGGCTGATGGCGGGCAGGGAAGAGATTACGCGTGAGGTCGCAGCTCGACTCTCGTCGTATCTCGGCGTCTCTCCAGGCTTCTGGTTTTCTCGAGAGGCTCAGTATCGCGAGGCATTAAGGCGCTTGGCAGAGAACGAGAAATGGCTGAAAAAGCTGCCATTCAAAGATATGGTCAAGTACGGTTGGTTGGAGGCCGCGGGTGATATCTCTGACAAGATCGCTTCGTGCTTACGTTATTTTGGTGTTGCTACTGTTGAAGACTGGTATCAGCGCTATGAAGGTAGCGCCCGGCTCGCCGCGTTCCGAACTACAGCAACTTTCGAGTCGGATGAAGGTGCTGTGCTGGCATGGTTGCGTAAGGGCGAAATCGAAGCCAGCAGGATCACCTCCACGGCCTGGAACAAGGAGCGTTTCCAGGAAGCACTGCAGGAGGTCCGCACCTTAACTCGCGAGAAGCAGCCCGCCAACTTCCTACCAAAGCTTCAGAAGCTGTGCGCTAGCTGCGGCGTTGCCGTAGTGATTGCTCGGGCTCCTTCGGGCTGTAGAGCAAGCGGAGCAACTCGTCTTCTACCAACAGGTACCGCGCTTTTGATGCTGAGCGTCAGATATCTTTCTGACGATCATTTCTGGTTTACCTTCTTCCATGAGGCAGGGCATTTGATCCTGCACGACGGTAAGGAGCTGTTCCTAGAAGGTGGAAAGCTCTGTTCCGGTAAGGACGAGGATGAAGCAAACGAATTCTCGAGCAACACGCTCGTCCCGCCCCGATATCAAGCCGAGATGAAAGCCCTGCCTTCAGATGCAAAGGCAATAATGCGCTTCGCTAAAAAGATTGGCATCTCGCCTGGTATTGTCGTAGGCCAACTACAGTACCTGGAAATTATTCCTCATCACCTATTTAATAACTTGCGGGTACGATACACCTGGGACGACGATTAGTTACTGGCTTTTTGGGATTGTCCAGCTCGAAAGTGCCATTGTTCACCACTTGCCCTCACCGTCCGCGCATGTGTGGGGTTTACCACCGGGTGTGGCAACTGGCAGGGCCAATTTGAAGTAAACCCTCCACCGACTGATTCGGCGGCAAGCCTTATCCCCTAAAACGCACGAACTGGTTTGGAGTCTTTTGCCAGTTGCAAAGGGCGTCTTCCATCTCCTGCATACCAATTTCGAGCACCTGGGCCAGCTCTACCAACCAACCGTCTAGTGCTGGTACGGTAAGCGCAGCCCTTGTACTTCCGCCGAAAAGAAGACGAGCCCCTCGCAGGGGGCCTGTGGCCCCAATCAGGTATGCAGAATCTGCCACGATCGGTGCAAGCTGTAGCTTGGTCAGCATCGTCAGGTAGTCGAACTTCGCGGTGCGTCCAAAACGAAGGACGCTCATAGAGTCGTAGAGCCAGCGGAAGGCTGTATGAGAATTAGCGCCCGTCTCGTCCATTGCAGCTTGGAACAATTGCTGGTGGCTGCCGTACTGTTGAACCCAGTCTACGTAGCTGGCGACAACAGCACCGGTCCCCTTCTCCGATGTCGGCCGGAGCGTTTCATACTTTCGATGGTTACCAAAGTGTCGAGGTATACCGTCACCAGTGAGTTGCTGATAATTTGCGCCTAACCACTGACTTAACCCGTTCGGGTCTGCACTGATGCGGACCCATGACCACGGCCGTCCCGTTCCCAGTGCACCGTACACATCTCGAACTAGGCGCCAGCCTGCAGAGCGGTGTTTACCAAAATGAGTCGCTAGGAATACGAGCCAGCAGGCCTCCTCTGCGTTACCTTGCGCACTGTGGATTGCAGCTGCCTTGAGTGGGTCGAACATCTCGCTAGCTGCATCGATCCGAAGAGGGCTATGGGCTTTTTCTCTTATCACCTGCACGTACTGCACGCGGCGAATGCTATCGAGAAGCTGCTCGACCAGTGCGAGACGATTATCGACAGGAACGATGCCAGGCAGTGCTTGGTTCTCTTGGTGAAAGGACAAGAGTGCTGCCTCGAGCTGGTGTGCGCGTGCGATGTCTTTTTCTCTCAACAAAAAACCTCATGGGCATTTTGGGTGATCCAATGCTGGATCGCCGTTTTGACTTGAGTGGTGACCCCAAAGCTGCTTTGAATGTTATGGCTATACCCGAGTACGGAAATCTCCCGGCCGAGGCCGATCCCGGAAATCTGACAGATGTTACCTGTGTACGCGTAGCCTGCCACGCCTTTGCTGGCCCGTCGAGGCAAGGTCCAGTCTGGAACCGCATCTCGCTGGAAGGTGCATCCACAAATAGCTTGCAGGTTTTCGATGACAGACTGGCCATTGAGTACGAGCACATCAACGGCCGACTCCCTCAAAATCAACCCAAGTGCATCGCCGGTGGCCTTCAGCAGGTCTGCCCGTTGGGAGGAAGACAACTCCACCCACTTGCATCTGGTTGCGTATGGCACGAGGTCCAGGTGGCAAGCGTCAGCAAACATACCGTAGTACGAGGCGTTTGCGCCGGCAATGAGCTTGTTGAGCGCTTGAAACCACTCATCATATGGATTTCCCGCAAAGTATTCGCTGCAGGACTCACGTATCTGCTCCAAGTGTTCATCGCGTACGTCGGCCCAACGCTTGAGGCCAAGGGAGCCCAGCGTATGGAAACGGCGATCATGTCCAGTCAGCTCGTTACCGTAGACGTCGACAAATTCGCGGTTGCTTGGGTTGAGGCCGAGTGTCGCTACCTTAGAGCGCGATAGATCACCGAATGATAGGACAGGCGCTGCCCACGGGATTACCTCCAGGCTCGCCAAATGAGGCCCATCCAAGCGGTGAACCAATGACGAAAGGATTTCTAAGGCGCTCATATGTCCTCCTGCTACCAGGTGCTAATCCTCGGCGGTTTTATCTCTGAAGCCCTTCAGAAGACCCGGCGAGTGACCACCGACGACTGCATCATCGGAACAGGGCAAGCTGCTCGAACTGGGGTGCCTTTGGTTGAGCTAGTTCGGCCTTTAACTTATACGCACACGTCATGATCTGGGAGCGATCTCCCGGTGAAGCCCCCATTCGCAATGCTCGCGCACGGGTTTCCACCGTAACGTCGTAGTGGGGATAGGATGCCTCGTGTTGAAACCATGCTCGCTGTAAGCCTAGTCGCTTTGCAAACTCGTGCAGTTCGTCGATGGAGTCCGCCACCATATGGCACCATCTACGCCCGCGCCACTCAATCTTCACGTTGTCGATGTAGACCGCCACAACAGTTCCCGATTTTGCAAATTTGTATTATATTATGCAAAATGGCCGAGAAATTCAAGTCCGATACAGAGATATTCGCCCTTGCCGTGACCCTAAAGACGCGGCGAGAAGAGCTCGGCTTAACACTTGAATTACTTGGAAAATTTACAGGAATAGACTGCGGGCAGTTGTCACGGTTTGAGACGGGGCAGTTCAAGACCAAGTCTCAAAATTTGCAAATTGTTTGCAAATTTTTGCAGTTGACAGGCTGGCTGCATCAAGCCCCTGAACCGAGCCATGAGCTAGGCGATCGCCTGGAGCAGTTCGCGCGCCGTTCACCTGCGCATCATGCGGCAGTTGAAGAGTTATTGCGTGCACTGGAGAAGCTACCTTAGGGCGCCTTCTGAGTACGCACAAAGCTCACCCATGTCCGTTTACGTTTCACCTGCAGTGCAATTGCTGCACAACAGAAGCGACGATTATCTCGATGCATCCAAGTCGAAATTAGGTTGGAACAGCAACATACCGCCCAAAAGCTGAAGTCCACTTATTGGTTACCGGGCCTATTTATACTGGAAACTTATCGTCAACGAACATTTCATACGTCCTGTCGTTAAGAGTACCTTTCAGTTTCTCGCATGCCTTGTAATCCTTATCTTTCCAATATCTGTATATTAGGAGCAACGTACAGATATCTTTCCAATAAGAACCTAGGTTAACTTCGTCGAGCCCAGTTAACTTTTTTTCCTTTATTAATTGCTCAATCGACTGTATCGCTTTAATAGCTTCCCAAGGGTTGCCAGGCGGCATGGGATTCATCTTTATTGGATTTTGCCAGCCTTCACCTAGATACGTTTGCGCCTTGGGACGATGCATTTCGTATAAGTGAAGGCTACCTGCGCAGTGCTGATAGATTCCCACATCTATGCCAATTGAGCGAGCAATGATCTCTTGCAGCATCGTGAATGCAAACACGTCATGAGGAAGGCCTAAGTAGGCGTCGTTGGACCTCATGTTCACAAGCACATTCAGTAGGTTGTCGCGTATAACAAATTGAAGTGTGCAAGTACATGGTATGGAAACATAATGTCGTACCAAATCAGATGCATCGAATAATTGAATTACCGCCCTGCGGGAAGAAGGCTTTTCCTTGAGCAGGTCAATTATATTGGCTATTTGGTCTGTATTGTTGTAATGAAAGAGTCGTTCACCATACCCGCTCCGAACGGTTATTCCATCTTCCGACTCGTTACTATAATGCTCTCCAACATAATATTTTATAAAGCTCAGCTTGTTCTCGCCCGACAAGTACCAAAGCAACTCTCCAAGTGCGCTAAATATTTTTCCTTTGCTTTCGCTCCGGCTTAAGCGTGCTCGGGGGTTGTGAAGTACTAGGGTTGCCCCAAATAGCTCAGTAATATTTCCCCTGCTAGTAGAAATATAGTCTTGGCCTACCAATAGCTTTGGTAGTACGACCTGAAGCAGATCATCTAGTGTTTCTGCTTCGAAGTATGTATCGATTGGCATTCTTCCCTCGACAAAAGTGTCACGTTATACTTAATCTCGTCCCTGGATGTTATAAAAAATTCCGATAGGTCAGTGGTGTGGGCACGGCAGGGCGGGATCGAACTTGCCAATGGCATCCTAAACTATGGCTTTCGCATGCCTAGCATGTGAGCTTTTGTGTAGGGCAAGCACATTTTTACCAGTGAAAGTACGCTTTTAGC
>NZ_SCOH01000052.1 GCF_005503445.1 Chitinivorax sp. B
GGGCTGGGGTGGCGGGCGCTCATGCCATTTCCTCCTGTGTGACGAGATAATGTCGTTCATCGACGATGCGCAACAGCTTGCCGGATCGGGGGTGTGTGGCCAACGTAGACGAAGGCAGATAGTGAACCTGGACGATGACCTGACCTTGCAGCAATGCTTCCGCCAGCGCAGGCAAGGTGATCTGCAGCGCTGTCTGCAGTTCGGCTCTGGGTGGCAGTGCCTGGCCAGCATCGTCGGCAAGACGCAACGTCAGCGTATCAACGCCGGCGCTGCGGCTGAGGTGGAGCTGCCATGGAGTGTGACCGGCATGGGCGGCGATGAGCTTGCCTATTTCTGCCGGGAATAACGACAGCGTCCCGACGCGGAGACGATGTCCCTGGCTGGCACGACCGCACAGCGCGAATTTGCGTTGCGGGGTGCCGACGGTTTCGCGCCAGCAGGCCAGGTCGCCTGTCGGGTAACGCAGGATGGGCATCAGGCGGCGTTGCAGATTGGTGACAACCAGCATGCCGACCTGGTTCATTGCGGTAATGGGCTGGCCGGTTGCCTCGTCGATGATCTCGACCAACGTGTCGCCATCGAATACCCGATGTTCACCGGAGGTGCAATCGGGCAGGCTGGCGCCAATCAGCCCTGCATCGACACTGGCGCAGCCGATGGATGCGGTGCGGGCATTCGGGAAGACGCGATCCAACAATGGGCGCTGATCGTCAAACAGGCTTTCCCCACCATACAAAATGCAACGGATACCTGGCAATTGGCGCCCCACTTGGTTCAGCCAGCTGGCAAAGCGCAGCAATTGTGCTGGTACACAGGCCAGCACGGTGATGCCATATTGATTGATCGCATCGGCCAGCGTGGCATCGTCCACCGCGCCGGTGAATGGAAATTCGCAGACCGGTACGGGTGAATGGCTGAGTGAGCCATGGATGAACAGGAAGCTGGTATACAGATCACCAGCGAAAAACAGATTGGCAACCCGGTCGCCGGCTTTGAGCTGCTTGCCCAGTCCTTGCCCGAAGCGATGAATGAACTGCTGCCATTCTTCACGGCTGTAAATCGACAGCTTGCCTTCGCTGGTCGAGCCACCGGTCTTGAAGACATGGCCGTCCAGTATCGGGCCGGTCAATACGGGCCAGTGATCGATATCCGCTGCATCGGCCCAGAAGGTTTCGGGTTCAATCAGGGGCAGATCGCTCAACTGCCAGTCGCTTTCGGGCAAGTGGGCATAGAGCTGGCGATAGTATGGGGCATGAAGGCGTGCATGCCGCACGATGGATGCAAGTGGGGTGGTCATGATTGTTTGTGTTCCTGCTGACTGCCATTCCGCTGCTTGTGGCAGCCTGGGTAAAACGCCCAGGGCAGCGGGTGGTTGCCCGGGCGGAATCGGATTGCCTGGGTGCCTCGTGTGTTGCCATCAACAATCGGGCACCCTGTTTTTATTGTGAGCGTTACGCAATCGTCTCGCAGGCCGTTGACACTGCTGTGTCGTGCGAGCAGGCCGGTTGACGACGATCCAGCACCAGTGGTGTTTTGCCGCTTTGTGGGTGCCGCTGGAATTGGCTGATCGGCAATGCCGTGACCGTCACCAGCAGCAGCTTGCCATCCATTACCTCGGCGAGCATGGGCTCGGATCGTAAGCAGGCCATGGCCTGGTCCGGGTCTCCATCCACTAGTAGCAGCATGGTTTCGGTGCCAGCCTCGTTGTGGTCGATGACGATCTGGATCGGCTGATTGATCTGTTCGGCCAACCGAGAGGGATTGAAAAATACCGACCCAACCCGCAGCAGGGCACCGTGGCGCCCAGTCAATGCAAAGCGTGGGCTGGGTAGGCCGCAATCGCAGGGGCCGGGCAGCCAGCGACCCAGGTCGCCCAAGTCGTAACGGACAACGGTTTGACCTTCACGCGCCCGGGAAGTGAAAACCAGCCTGCCGACCTGATCGCCGGATACGGGCTGATCCTGTTCCTGATTGACGATCTCCAGCCATTGGGTATCGCTTAGCAAATGGAAGGTCCCATCCGGGCTATGTGGGCAGGTATGACCCAGCGGTCCGGCATCGACCGAACCATAGATCGCAGAGCGGATCAGCGACACACCAAATCCTTGCAAATAAGCCCGCTGCGCATCATTGACCTGTTCACCACCCAGCATTACTTTGCGAATGCCGCCATAGGCCCGCAGTGTGGTTTCTTCGCGTACAAACAGGCGATGAATGGTACTGGGCATGCCGATCAGGGTGTTGACCTGCTGGGCCACGATCATGTCGGCAATATGGCTGTAATCGTCGTCTGCTGGTCCTCCCATCGGGAACTGGGTGACCGACAGCTTATCCAGAATGGTGAAGAAGCTGAGCATGCCGCCATACAGATTGCCACCGTACAGCAGGTTCATCACACGATCTTGTGCCGGGTCAATGCCGACGGCAAACAACCCGTCGGCCGCGGCTTGCATCTGCCGGTGATAGTCGCGATAGCTGAAGCCAGCCAGCTTGGGCTGACCACTGCTGCCACCGCTGCGGAAGAACAACTGTGCCTTGGCATGCATTGGTTGCTGTTGGAATTCGGCCTTGCCCATGATCGGCAGGCTTGCCAGATTGACAGGTGCCGCTGGTACGGGGTCAAGCGTGACATGTCCCGGCAACACCCCAGTGGGCAGGCTGACTGATACCCGGCGTGCCAGGCGGGCGAGGGCCATGACACCATCGTGCGGCTCGCCTTCGTAGCCATGGTGCATCTGCCCTGGTGGGACCACGCGGCTGACTCCGGCGGCCAGTAATGCTTGCATCAGAGACGCCTGATCAGTTGCCGTTGCGATCAAACCGCAGCTTTGCAGGTGGGTACGCCAGCCTTGCAGGCCGGTTGTCAGGCTGCTGCGTGGCATAGGGCGTAGTAATAGGGTACGGAACAACGGCGACGGAGCCAGCTCGTTGCGGTGTGACCAGACGATACGCCAGCTGTCACCTTCCCAGATTTGCCCTGTTTCTTCGGCAAAGCTGAGTGCCAGTCGGGCCATGGCTAACTGGGTGGTGATTTCGGCGGCTTCCTGTTCGCTGGTGGCAAGCGCGGGCCAGCTGGAGGCACGTCGGGTCAGTGCGGCGGCCAGTTGGTCGCCGATCTGTTGCAGCACGAGTGGGTCATCGCTATCCACCAATACACATTGCGGACTGGAGCAGGCTTGTTGATCCAGCTGGCAGACTTCGTCCGCCAAGGCATCCAGTTGGTTGTCGGTTACCGCACCAGGAACAACATAGGCAAAGCTGATGCGGTGTCCCCAGTCAATCCAGCGGCAGCCTGCCGGCAGTTGCTGGCGAATACTTGCCAGAGCGGCATCGCCGCCCCAGGCGGATACGCCATCGGCGTGTTTGAACAGACGGCCCAGGTGCTGACTGGGCAGCGGCACGACGGCGACATGGTCCGCCAGGTGGCCGCTTTGGTCATGGCTCAGGAAGGCGGCCAGCAGGCGGGCGCTGAGGCCATCGTCACTGCTGCTGGGGCGCAGCCAGTTGATATTGCCGACCAGCAGGCTTTCCAGTACCGCAAAAAACGGCAGGAGTGCGGCGTTGGCGGGGGTAATGTGTACGACGAGTCCAAGGGGACGCCAGCTTTCGAAATGCTGACTGGTATAGCTGTTGCGGCGCAATGAGAATGGCGACTCGCCCAGCTCGCGTGCCAGCTTGGTTGCCAATGCTTCGCGTTGACAGAACTGGATCAGGGTCTGACGACTGTCCGTGTCCAGGCTCAGTTCAGTGGTGGAAAGTTGTAGTGAGTCTGCAAAATGGGCGGCGCAATCCAGTACCCAGTCGATCTCCAGCGGCGTGGCCAAAGTGGCGGGCAGACGGGCCTCCAGCGAGGCCAGCACCTGGTCGGTATCGGCGGTGGTCATGAGCATGCCGTGAGCGAGATACATATTAGGACTCCTTGATCAGTTCGGATGCAGCCAGTGCACAACTACGGCTTTTACTGGTGCCGGCACGGCCCAGCAGTTCAAACCAATCGGTTTCGATGCCGCAGCCGCAAGCACTGCCAGGTTGTAGGGTGGCCAGATCGCTCATCACAATGCTGTGTGCCGGGCTGGAGGTGATGTAGGGCGACACGAAGTGCAGAAAGCCACGCTCACCATAGTTTTGGCGTGCCATGGTGGCGGTGTGGCGAATGAAGGCACGGGAATACGTGGGTACGTGGAAGCGATGGTTGGGGCATTCGATATAAGGCACAGGATGTTCCACCGCTCCGTATCCATCTCGGCAACGGTGATCGGGTAAGCCCAATTGTTCGCCCAGCCGGTGATACAGCGCGGCTTTCGGAATGGCTTTGTCGGCGTGGGTTTTCCAGCCACCACCTAGAAATACCAGCGATTCGGGGTGCAGTTGCAAGGCCGGGTAGCCCATCTCCCGCATACGCTCCAGCGTGAACCATAAAAAGGCGGGAAAACCGAAGATGCGTACTGGCAAGCCTTCCTCGGCAAATTCCTGCAAGGCACGAATGGTGCCAAATGGGTCGAACTCGTTGCCACGCCCATTATGACGGAGTGAATAGACGACTCGGTTGACGGGTGCGTATTTGCATAGGAACTGATCGGTGTAAGCGGTGCCTAGCGTGATGGCGCCAGCCGGCTCATAGCTCAGCAACAAATAATTGCAGGGTTGATTCGGGGTGATCCAGCCATATCGATCGAAGATGCGGTCCACCATGGTCTGGGCAGCACCCAGACTACGGCTGTCATATCGCATGCGGCTCTTCTGACCGGTGGTGCCGGATGAGGTCAGTTCCAGTGCATCGTCTCCTGCCGGGCTCAACAACAGCTGTCGCTTGAAATAGTTGGCGAAAATGGGGGGCAGACGGGACCAGTCGGTCAGTGATGCAGCGGCTGCCTGATCGAGCCCGTTGGCCGCCAACCACTGGCCATAACCAGGGGTGTTGGCGCAATGATAAGCAGTCAGCTCGCGCATGGCGGCATCGAACAATTGATCACTGTCTGCATCCATGCGATAGGGATCGGTGATGGCACACAGTGCATCCACATGGGGAAATGAATCCACGTTGTTCTCCTTTGGGTAAAAGTGAGCCTACCTCCCGACGGTGGGCGATACCCTACCCAAAGCATGGCTGAATGCCAGGCCAGGGGGTGTCGGAAGGAATTCGAATAGATTGCAGACACTGCAGGCTGGGTAGGTGCCAGCAATGCCTGACGAACATCAGCCGGCTGGCGCGGTGACCGGCATGGGTTTCAAC
Organism: Chitinivorax sp. B; assembly: GCF_005503445.1. NCBI lineage: Bacteria > Pseudomonadati > Pseudomonadota > Betaproteobacteria > Chitinivorax > Chitinivorax sp. B. The sequence continues at coordinate 5,234 of NZ_SCOH01000052.1, forward strand.
AAGCGCCATAGCGGCCATAGTGCGCAGCTGGCAGTCAGTGTGGCTGCAGTGGCAAAAGTCAGCAGGTTGTCGCCGGCACCCAGCTTGGCCAGCAGTGTGCTACCCAGGCCAATGGTGGCGACCGAAAGCATGCCTAGCATGGCCGCTACTGTTCCTTTACCGCTTTCACTGGCAAACAAGGTCAATCGGTATAGCGATGCGTTGCAGATACCCATGCCAAAGGCGTACACGCTCATGCCGATCACCAGCATGGCCAGCCAGCCGGTTGCTGCCGTGAACGTCAACATGCCGGCCAGGCCGCCTATGATGGGTAGCAGTGACATGCGTACCAACTTGTCCAGTTCATAACGTTGTGCCAAGTGGTTCAACGCCAGGTTACCGGCAATCAGCCCGCCGAATATCGGCAGTTGCCACAAGCCGTAAGCGAGTACCGACAAACCTTGATGCTGAACCAGCAGTAGTGGAGCGATCCCAATCCAGCCAATCAGTGGGATGCTGATCAGACCCAAGGCCAAACTGCCTTGCATGAAACGGTTGTTACGTAGCAGTTCACCATAGCTGGCCAAGATCTGGCCAACATGTAACGGTGTGGCAGGCAGCAGGCTCCCATCGGTTCGCCTGACGCCAATGGTTTCAGGCATGAATCGCCATAGTCCTGTTGCCACCAGCAGGGTCAACAGCGCGATGCCAATGAACAGCTCACGCCAGGACATGACCTGCAGCAACAGGCTGCCAAGCAACGGGCCCAGCAGCGGAGAGAGTAGGGCGATATTCGCCAGTAGGGCCATCAGGCGTACGGCATCGGTTTCGGCAAATGCCTCCTGCAATGTGGGGTAACTGACTACCACTACGAATCCCAGTCCAATTCCCTGCGCAAAGCGCAAGATATTGAACAGCTGGATATCGCCAACCATTGGTGTGGCCAGCACGGCCAGTGCAAAACCGGCAACGCCAATCAATAGCAAGGGGCGACGGCCAAAGCGGTCGGACAGCGGGCCGATCAGCCATTGAAAGGCCACGCCCCCCAGCAGGTAAGCGTTCAATGCCGTGGGTACATGGCGGTTATCGGCATGTAAATCGGTGACGACTTGCAGCATGGCAGGCATGACGACATCGCTGGCGACGTAAGTCAGCAGCTCGAATAACGCCAGAAAAAGACAGAAGCATGCAGCTTGCCGAGAAGACATCGGAACCAGCGAGCGTGACAGTGAAGGTGCGGCATGATGTTGCATAAAAGGTCGTAAATAAGTGTTGTGCGGTAAGTGTCTGTCCGGCCAGGGTGACATTGTGAATTTCACGTATCTGGTCCTTGGCTTGCCGTAGTGGCATCGATACATCTGGTATTGCATACCAGGTTGGCTTCCCCGATGGGTTGGCTGGATTTAAATCACCGCGAGTTAATATATATAAAATCTGCCATGTGAAATACATTAGATTTCTCTCATATTATAATTAATGTAGCCATTTAGGGGCATTGCTCGAAATATTGATGGAAAATGACGAATAAGATATGCAATTGGTTAATTACTATTGATTTATTTTAATAAATTTATTTATTTTGGGTAATTTTCATGGCTTTCAATAAAACTGAATCGGTGAAATCCCTAGTAAATTAGCTTAAATGTAAACGTTATCAGTTATTTTAATTTTTCGAATTTGATATAAATCAAAAATGTATGGCAGATGCAGAATGGGGTAACTGGACGACAATTTCCAGAATGTTCGGCTTGTTATTTCCTTGGATTTATGGAATTGGAATGTATGGAACCTTTCCAGCAGAATAGGGTCGACCTGTATGTTTGTAGCGGCATTCGAATGGAAGTGATGTCATCCATGTGTATTGGAAGAATGGTTTGGGTAATGGTCTGCATGGTACCGATTTGCGGGCATGCAGCTGATGAAAAAGGCTGCGATGCACGGGCCGGTGATAGCAGACGTGCTTGCGTACACCGTATCGTGCAGGAAGCTGCAGTGGACAAGGCGCCGGATCAAGTCAATCAGGCTGCGCCGTTCAGTACCGCCAAGCCTTCGATTGAGGTGCCTTCTTTGCAGGTCGAGCATGAAATGGCGTGTAGGCAGGGGGCTATTGACTGGCAGGATTTGCGTTGCAAGGCCTGGCGCGAACAGCGCAATATTCCGGGAGATCCGCAGTTGCAGGTGCCGCAACGTCGTATCCCCACGCCACCAGCGGAAAACCGGCGGCAATAGGTCAGCAATCGGACGGCCTGGGTACTGCCAGATACTCATCCAGTTGTGTCTGTGTATCGACGTCCATCAAAATGCCAGGGTCGGCCACGGCCAATGGCGGGTAATCAGTCCAATGGATGAACTGCCGCGCGCCCGTGTCGCCGGATAATTGGCTCAAGGCGGAATAGAGCGTGGCCGGCAACCCGCGAGGATGGCCTGGCTGGCATTGGTACGTGGGCGCCACGGGTTGCCAGTTGGTCGATAACACGTCATGGATGGCGTGAAGTGTGGTCGTTTGAATCCAAGGCATGTCGGCCAAGCCGATGATGGCGCCTGTGCTGTTGGTCAAGCGTTGCAACCATTGTGCACCTGTCGCCAGTGAGCTACCCATGCCTTGTGCTACGCCGGTATGGGGCAGGGCAACTGCGCCGGTCTGCCGACAGATGGCCAGGCCGAACGGATCATTGGCTTGAATCACCACCCCCACCCGCGACAAGACTTGCATCCAGGTTTTCACCACGGTCAACAATATCGGTTGACCTGCCGGGCCAAGGGCCTGTCGCTTGTCCGACCCAAACCGGCGGGCCGAACCTGCTGCGAGAATCAGGCCGTCGATCATGCCCGACAAGCCGTCGCAGGTGCATTGACTGGCGTGGCGTGCTGTTGCTTGACTGCAATCAGATGCGCAGCAATGGATACCGCGATTTGGGCCGGGGTACGCGAACCGATCGGTAAACCAACTGGGCCGTGCAGGCGATCCAGCTCGGGTAGACTCAGGTCGAAATAACGATGTAGCCGGTCGCGTCGCTTCTGATTGGTCGCCAGCGAGCCCAGTGCGCCAACGTAAAAGGCCGGGGTACGTAAGGCTTCGATCAACGCCAGATCATCCAGTTTCGGGTCGTGCGTCACCGCAACCACGGCAGTACGCGTATCGCAATGGAATGCCTGAACCACGTCATCGGGCATGTCGGTGGTCAGGATAGTATGTGGCACTTGCCAGCTGTCGGCATATTCAGGTCGTGGGTCGCATACGGTCACCGCGTAATCCAGCGTGACCATGATGCTGGCCAGATAACGTCCCAGTTCGGCTGCGCCGATGATGAGCAGACGTTGTGTGGGGCCATGCACTGCGCTGAACTGGCCACTATCCTGTTGGAACCGGTCTGTGTCGCGAGCGGGTCGCAAGGACGTGTGGCCATCGGTCAGCCTGACCTGGCGCACCATACAGTGGTGTTGACGAATATGATCCGCCAACGATTGCATCAAAGGTGGCTGCCAATGGGTTTCGATGGCGACAGTGAGGCTGTTGCCGCAAGGTAGTCGGTAACGTTGGCGTGCTTCCGCGTCAGCGCCGAACTGGCGTGTTGCGACTCTGGTATCCGTGGGCCAGGCAGTCCAGTTGGTGATCTCGTGTCGCAGATCCTCCTCGACACAACCGCCAGAAACCGATCCGGCAATCAACCCGTCGTCTCGAATGGCAGCCAGCGAGCCAGCTGGGCGCGGGCTGCTGCCAAACGTGGCCAGCACGGTCAGCAGTGCGCCATGGTGACCGGCAGCGTGCCAAGCCAGAAGTTGGTCAATCACTTCAAGATCATTGCTTTGCATGATGGCCTTCCAGTGACGACCTGCCCAGTTGGGGTAGGGTAGGTCACCGACACAGGATCAAATCGTTTCGAAACCTTGTTTGCCTAATGGCAAGCTGCGAATCCGCTTGCCGCTGGCTGCAAAAATGGCGTTGCACAAGGCTGCGGCAACAGGGGGCGTGGCCGGTTCGCCAATACCGCTGGGGGCCAGGTCGGACGGCAGAATGGCCACCTCGATTTTTGGAGCCTCGTACATCCGCACCACGGGGTAGCCGTCAAAATTCCGCTGCACCACGCTGCCTTGCTTGAAGGAGATTTCACCGTGCAATGCGGCGGACAAGCCAAAGATCACGCTGCTTTCCACCTGGGCCCGAATCTGGTCAGGGTTGACGGTGGTACCGCAATCCACGGCGCAATACACCTTGTCCACCTTCAGTTTTCGGCCTTTCAGTGTGACCTCGACCACTTGCGCAACATAGGAGTCGAATGACTTGTGCACGGCCACACCCATTGCCCGTTTCTTGCCGCCAGCTTTACCCCAGCCGCTGATCTCAGCCGCTTTGGCCAACACGGCCATTTCGCGCGGTGCGCCAGCCAATAAGCCCATTCGGTATTGCACCGGATCTTTGCGTGCCAGATGGCACAATTCGTCGATGAAGCACTCCTTGACGAATGCGGTATGCGAGTGACCGACCGATCGCCACCACAATACCGGGATCGGAAACTGCGGGGTGTGTTGATCCATCAGGATGTTGGGTACGGCATAAGGCATGTCGTTGGCCCCTTCAACCGATAATTCATCCACACCGTGTTTGACCAGGAATTGTTCAAATGGCGTGCCTGCCGCAATAGACTGACCGATACCTGTCTGCAGCCAGGCAATCGGCTGCCCTTTGGCATCAATTCCGCCTCGCACCCGACTGACCCACATTGGCCGGTAATAGGTACCAGCCAGATCGTCATCCCGCGTCCACATCAGTTTGATCGGCACCGACAGCCCAGATACTTTGGCGATTTCCACGGCCTCCTTCAGCCAGTCAGCGCCACCGGGGACTGCCCGCCGCCCGAACCCACCACCAAGATAGGTGGTGTGGAGCATGATCTGCTCAGGTTTCAGACCTGCCACATTGGCCGCCAGCCCGGCATCCATGGTCTGCGACTGTGTGCCGGACCAGATTTCACAACCATCCGGTTTCAGATGGACAACGCAATTGAGTGGTTCCATCGGGGCATGTGCCAGAAACGGCAGTTCGTACGTGGCTTCGATCTGCTTGCTGGCAGATTTCAAGGCTTGTTCGGCCTGCCCGGTCTGGCGGAAGACCGTACCTGGTTTTGCTGTCAGGGTTCGGTACTGTTTGAACAAGACCTTGGAGTCCAGCTTGGCATTGGGGCCCATGTTCCATTCCACCGTCAGCAGATCGCGTGCCTTTTTGGCAGGCCAGAAGCCGGTGGCAATGATGGCAACACCGTTTGATATCGGCACAATGGCTTTTACCCCCGGCACGGTCTTGGCCTGGCTGTCGTCGATCTTGCGTGGCGTGCCCCCATAGGCGGGGCAGCGTTTCACAACGGCCGTCAGCATGTCAGGCAGGCGGACATCCAGGCTGAACTGTGCCTGACCATTGATTTTTTCCTGGTTGTCGATGCGATGCTGTGGCTTGCCGACCAACTTGAAATCCTTGCGTGGCTTGAGCGTGACTTGACTGGGGACGGGCAACGCATTGGCAGCCTTGGTCAATTGGCCATAGCGTAAGCCGCGGCCTGTGGCCGGGTGGATGACCTGGCCGTTTTCCGCTCGGCAACTGCTGGTTGGGACTTGCCAGATACTTGCGGCAGCGGCGATCAGCATCTCGCGGGCCGCCGCGCCGATCTTCCGGTATTCGTCATAGGTGGTGACGGTGCTGGTGCTGCCGCCGGTAATCTGGATATGGAATAGCGCATGGCCGTAGATCTTGCCAAGCGGGGCAGCCACCACCTTGATGCGGTTCCAGTCGCATTCCAGTTCTTCAGCCAACAGCATGGCCAGTGAGGTATAGATACCCTGTCCCATTTCCGATTTATTGCTGACGATGGTGACAGTGTCATCCTCATCGATCCGCAGAAAGGCGTTCGGAGTTGGAATGGTTGGGGCCGTGGTTTCAGCTTCAGCAGCAATGGCCTGGCGCCCGCTCGGGGCAATGAAGAAGCTCAAGCACAGCGCGCCGCCCAGGGAGGCCGATTGCTTGAGGAAGTCTCGGCGTGGGTTGGAGATCGGTGTGGTCATCGTCGCACCTTACAGAGTGTTGGCTGCAGCGTGGATTGCCGCACGGATTCGGGGATAGGTGCCGCAACGGCAGATATTGCCACTCATGGCATTGTCGATATCCTGATCGGTTGGCTTGGGGTTGGATTGCAACAGGGCCGTTGCAGCCATCACTTGTCCGGGTTGGCAGTAGCCACATTGCACGACGTCCAGTTCTGCCCAGGCCTGTTTCACGGCGAGAGTTTCGCGGCTGGCCGCCCCTTCGATCGTTGTGATTTTTTGTCCCACCAGCGCCGATGCTGGCGTAATGCAGGCACGAATTGGTGTGCCATTGCTCAGCACCGTACAGGCGCCACATAGTGCCGCGCCGCAGCCGAACTTGGTGCCGGTCATACCGAGTTCATCACGCAAAACCCATAACAGCGGCGTGTCATCGCTGGCGTTCACCGTCACATCCTTACCATTGATATTGATGTTCATGCGAAGCTCCTGAAAACAAGTCCGTCAGGTTTGGCCTGACAGGCAGAAAAGGGATCAGCAAGCAGGACTGTATGAATCGGTCATGGCAGCAGCTTGCAGGTATCGTGCTGAGCCCAGCGCAGGACACGAAGCGACCTGCGTAGTTTGGTGTCGACCGAAACCTATTCAGTGTTGACCATGACCATGGTCGGCGCAAGGTAAAGCAAGGCCTGCTGTCCCAAATCGGATCAATCCGCAATAATGGCTACCCAGTGATCAACTGCTTGAGTTTGTCAGTATGGATTGGAATCGCGCGGTATCGTGGGGTATGGTGGCCAGCTTGCTGTTGCTGAGCGTTGCGTTATGGCAGCGCGAAGCCTTGCCAGCCCCTTCGTCGATACGCGATGTGCTTCACCAGGCACCGACACAGACTGTCAAGCGGGCTCCCGCTTTTGAAACCCATGTCAAAGGGGTGCGGTATCAGGTGCAGCCACGTTATGACTATGAGCTGCACGGATTGGTAGTCAGCCGCCATGATGCTGCCGTATGGTGGGATTACGCACACAAAGCTTGGAACGACAATCTGAATGTGGTGGACCTGTGCGTGGTCTGGGGTGATAACGTCAAGCAAGGCCTGTATCGAGAGCTGGACTATAGTAACGACCAATGGACGTGTTGGGTCAAGACCGACTCCAATGAGGTGTGGGATGCCTTTGATCAGGCTGCCATGAGCAATAACCATCTGATCACTGATAATCCACGCATTGCCAAACAACTGCAATCAGCTCGCATTGGTGATCAGATTCACATTCGGGGCTATCTGGCAGATTATGCGACGTTCAAAGATGGTCGCCAGATCGGTACACGTGTTAGCAGCGAGGTTCGAACCGATACTGGCAATGGGGCGTGTGAAGTACTGTATGTCGAGTCATTTCACACGTTGCGGGCGGGTAACGTAGGTTGGCGCCGGCTGGTCTGGGTGGCTGCCTTTGTACTGCTCGCCTGTATTGCGGCATGGCTGTGGTTGCCGGCCACTTTCCGAGACTGAACACAGCGTGGCGACAGCAGGTGTCAGTCTGAGGACTCGTCATTGATGTAGTATTTGGCCAAATGGCCAGGACGTGTCACCAGTAATGCATGGGGCATCAGTTCCAGCATCTCGCCGTCGACTGCAACAGGCCGCAGCATATTGCCCATTTCATCCAGTTCAACCACGCCATACCCGGCGTAACCGTTTTGGGTAAACGGCAGTTCAATCACATTACTGTGGGCTGAAAGCTGCCATTGGGCGCAAAAGCGCAGTGTTGCCATGGCCTGCTCGATCTCGTCTTTTTCCGCTATTAAAGTGGCGTCGCTGCCGTCTGCCTTCAGTAAGGCGATGATTTGCGTGCGCCGTTGCTCAAGGTAGGGAATGGTCTGATCAAAACGCAACGGTTTCATGTCGATAGGGTGTTCAAGTTGTTGGTACAGTGGCAGCGTAACAAATTGATACCAACCTTGGGAACATAAGGCGGACAGGTGTCATACGTGTTGGCGTGGCAAGGGATCATTATCAATACATTGGAAATAATGCATCAATGAAATGGGTATTTATTGATTGCTTGTTTCGCAATACAGTACCAAGCGCTTATCTCAAGCCAGTTCGAATCTGCCGTTTTCCGCCTATTGTTGAGGGTTTCATGCAACGTCGTCATTTTCTGGTCAGTGCAGTACTCAGCCTGTTTGCGGCACAAAGGGTGAAAGGTGCAGCAACAGGTAAGGCCCAACCGGGCAGTGCAAAATTGCCGGTATTGTTTATCGGTCACGGCTCTCCTATGAATGCGATTCAGAATAATGACTTTACCCGGCATTTAAGCCAGTTGGGTAAGACGTTGCCACGGCCACGTGCCATCCTGATGATTTCGGCACACTGGGTGACGGATGGCAGTCGGGTATCGGCTCATCCCAAGCCGGCGACCATCCATGATTTTGGCGGTTTTCCGCAGACGCTGTTCAATATGCAGTATCCAAGCCCAGGCCAGCCAATGTTGGCCAGTCAGGTAGCGAGTCTGCTGGGACGGATGAACATCAGGGAAGATGCCGACCGTGGGTTGGATCATGGTACCTGGACGGTGTTGCACCATCTCTACCCAAAGGCAGACATTCCGGTGGTACAACTGAGCCTGAATGGTCATCTCAGTTTGCGCGAGCATCTCGAACTGGCATCGGGCCTGAAAGCATTGCGGACACAAGGCATTCTGATCATTGGCAGTGGCAATGTCGTACACAACCTGCCGCTGACCGACGAGCGTTCCCGGGCAGGCCCTTATGACTGGGCGCAGGAGTTTGACGAGCATATCAAACAAGCTTTGCTGCAACGCGATCATGGCGGCTTGCTTGCCCAGGATCGGCGTCACCATCGCCTGTGGCGTATGGCTCATCCGACACTTGAGCACTACTTGCCACTGCTCTATACAGTTGGCGCAGCCAATCAGCAAGAGGCAGTGGTGTTTCCGTATGAAGGATTTCAGGAACGATCGCTGTCAATGCGCTCGGTTCGTATCGGCTGATCACCAGCATGTGACAAACGGCCTGCGTGGTCTAGATGGTGGCGAGAGAGATCCAGCTGTCGCACGATTTCAATCGCATCATCGCCGCATTGCGTGAAAAAGGTTGCACTGACATCTGCCAGATAAACGTATCCTTGTTCCCAGATCAGATTCCAGTAGGGTGACGAATTGTCACCATATCCATGGCCATCACACATGGCACGACAAGTGAAGGCGTCGGAGAAACGCCGTGCCAGTTCGATCATGACAAGCATCACCAAGGTATTCTCCTGTGGGCCAGGGAAGGAATGCAGGATTACACTCGTTTGAAATGGACCTGAATCGTATTCGACATCAAACAGGATCAATTGCTGGTTGAGTGTGGGATCTTGCTCCAAGGCCAAGGTGAGTTGATGAGACCACGCCTCAACCTGAAGGTCAGGAAACCATTGCTTCAGTCGGGCCTGGATGTCCGTTACGGCTTGTCGTGTCGCCAAGAGCACCCAGATGCCCGTCATTGGGATGTGAAGCCAGTGGTTTGGTGTAAGTGGTGAATGTTCATACGGTAAAAGGCAGCATGGTATTGTGTGGATTGGACATGCTTCATCATTCAATCAGGATTGCCAGGCTTGTAAAGTTACTTTTCGCGCGGCTGGCGTAAATACTCTGATGTCATACTTCACCTTGCCTCAGGCGCGTAGCTGATTTTGTTGATCATGAATAATAAGAGGCAGGTCATGCCGGGCGTCACAAGACCTGCCTAGGCCATGTTCAATGAATGACACCACCCAACGACGCCCATCCGGACCAGCCACCATTCGGAACCGTCTGCCAGATATGCCACAATGCATTGTCCCCACCACGGATGAATGCTTCCAGTCGCCCATCCGCATTACTGGCTACCGTGAGATCGGCGTTGATCCAGCCGCCGAGTCTTGCCCAACCTGACCAACCACCATTTGGGACGGTTTGCCAGTTGTGATAGAGCGCACCGTCTGTACCGCGGACAAAGGCTTCCAATCGACCATCCTGATTGCTGCCGATCACAGGGTTGCTGGTGATAACACCGCCCAGTGACGCCCAACCGGACCATCCACCATTCGGTGTGGTCTGCCAGATATGATAGAGCGCATTGTCAGTGCCACGAGCAAAGGCTTCCAAGCGCCCGTCCTGGTTACGACCAACAGCCGGGTTGCTGGTGATGATGCCGCCTAACGAGGCCCAGCCAGACCAACCTCCATTTGGCGTGGTCTGCCAGATATGATAGAGCGCATTATCCGTGCCACGCGCAAACGCTTCCAGTCGCCCGTCCTGATTTTGGCCAATTGCGGGGTTGCTGGTGATAACGCCGCCTAGTGAGGCCCAGCCAGACCAGCCTCCACCTGGGCTGACTTGCCAACGGTGATACAGCGCCCAGTCCGTGCCTCGTGCAAAGACCTCCAGCCGCCCATCGGCATTGACTGATGCCACCGGGTCACTGGTAATCGTACCGCCCAGTGAGTGCCAACCTGACCATCCACCATTGGGAGCGGTTTGCCAGTTATGCCACAACGCATTGTCCGATCCGCGGACAAAGACTTCCAGTCGACCATCGGCATTACGTGTTGTACTCGCCGTGCTGGTGATGATGCCACCGAGCGAAGCCCATCCGGACCAGCCATTGTTTGGCGCTGTCTGCCAGATGTGATAGAGCGCATTGTCCGTGCCGCGCACAAAGGCTTCCAAGCGGCCATCCTGGTTTTGTGCCACGGCAATGCCTGCCGAATGGACGGCTGGAATGAAGATCAACAAGGCTGTGATCAACTGCCCGACAGTGTTGCCGAGCCATCGTAAGAGGTGCATTTTGTTTCCTTTCACACAAGATTGACAGGATCAAATTGAAACCTGGTGACGATCAATGAATGCAATTGCCATGCCATTGAAAATTGAATTGATCGGTTTGCTGCGTATATGCGAGAAGGAAATATTTTTAATCGGAAATGTTAAAGATGTTTTTTATGTTACAGGCTGTCTATGTGCCGTGAGGGTAATGGTATCCGGAGATGTTTTCTCTAAATGACTGGTGGTGACTGTCAATAGAATTGACAACAAGGCAGGTTGATCACAGGAAGATCGATGATTGTGGGTGAATTACGTGAGATGCCTACCAATTTTTGCAGTGCAGGGGGAGGTTGGTTTGCCGGTAAATGAGGGTGAAAGTCAGCAATTAAATAGCAAGGCGGTTTTGCCAGTGTAAGTATTGGTGACACTTTGACTGCTTTCAGATCAGCCAGGTCAATTTTCAGTAATTTGGTGGTGAAATGGCTACATTAGTCAATGAATTTTAAGTGATGCAACTGGAAATTGCAAAATGATCCCTGTTCAATTGATTGGTTTGGCGGAGTATTGTATTGATTCGCAAGGTTGATGATTGCGAATATGACGGCGATGCGAATTAAAGCATTACCAGCGAGTTTCTAGATACAGCTTTTCCACCGCTTGTCTTGCCCATGGCGTGGTTCGTAGAAAACGGAGACTGGATTTGATACTTGGGTCATGGTTGAAACAACGTACGGGAATCAGCACACCCAACTCTGCCCAGCCATAATGCTCGACCAGACGGGTGACAATCTGTTCCAGCGTAACGCCGTGTAATGGATTATTGGGCTGAGAGGTAGTCATGCGTGTTCCTGCTATGGTTGGGGCGGCCATGACTGACCGCCAGATCAGCCCGGCATGATAACGGATCATTGCGATTCTGGCACCTTCAGGCTGGTCAGACTGTCGTCAGCATGAAGCCGGGGGCTGGAAAGGGTGTGCAAAGGTAAAGGCTGTCTGGGTAGCGCCTTGTGTCGCCAATTGCATCAATTTGTCCTTGGCTTGTCCTGGCGTGGGGAGTTCACCGGCAGGCAACCACCAGAGCGCCAGTCGAGGGGATGTTTGTGGTTCAAACCACTGCTTGCGTTGTTTGACTGCCTGCAAATGGTCTCCCTGATACACATATTTCGTCAGTGCATCCAACGAAGTCCATACCGACAAATTGATCATGATCAGTGGATCATCGAACAGTCTGATGGCGGTGGCATCGCCTTCATCGGATTGCAAGCGCCAGATAAAGCCAGGGCTTTGATCGGCCAAGTGATTCAAATGGGTGATCTGCTCGACATAGCCTTGCATCGATGGGTCATTCATCGGTGCTTTGGTTTTGGCAATATTGACTTGGGCAAGGTGAAAATGTGGGCTCATCGGGTACATCCTGTGTGGCAAAGAGTTTAGAAAATCCATTGTCACAGCTTAACGCCAAGACCATTTGTCGATAATATGGAATGGTTGAAAATCACTGTTCTGAAAATTTTCATAATGCTGGATGATTTGCGTGCGTTGGCAGTATTTGCCAAAACGGTGGAGTTGGGCTCATTTCGGGCGGCGGCCGTAGCACTGGATTTATCACCGTCAGTGGTCAGCCACCATGTCTCGCAACTGGAGGCCCGGCTGGGGGCAGCTTTGCTGTACCGTTCTACACGGCGACTATCGTTAACTGCTGACGGCGAGTCTTTACTTGTCTCGGCGCAAGCCATGTTGCAAGCAGCAGAAGCAGGCCTGGATACCATGGCGCACCGATCTGTTACATCATCGGGCCGCTTGCGACTGACCTTGCCGGCATTCTTTGCACATAGCCCGCTATTGCTGATGCTGGCCGACTTTGCCCGTCAGTTCCCGAATGTGACGTTATCGATGCAGTTCAGTGATGTGAAACAGGATCTGATCCGGGATGGGATCGATTTGGCGATTCGTATCGGAGAATTGGCCGACAGCGGTCTCAAATCCCGCAAGCTGTTTGTGATGACGCGTGTGCTGGTAGCGGCCCCGGCCCTGATGGCGTGCAGGCCCATGCCCGATTTGCCTGATGACTTGCAACATTGGGACTGGATTGGCCTGGCCATGCGACCGAATCACAAATGGCTGGTAAAAGCCGACGGTCAACAGACGCGCATCGAATTCATACCGCAGGTCGTCGTGGATAGCCTGGCTGCTGCCTGCCAGTTGGCAGAAGCCGGGCTTGGATTGGCCACGCCACCATTGTTCATGGTGGCAGAGGCGCTGCAGGCTGGGCGCTTGCAAAACCCGTTGCCCGATTGGCAAGTGCCGCCACTGGATGTGTTTGCTGTATGGCCGGCCAATGCACCAAAAGCTGGCCTGACCCAGCGGCTGGTGGCATTTCTGGTATCCCGATTGCAGTCCGAATTAGCTTGAGTAAGTATGGATGACCTGTCTAGGTCGGCTGGTCAATCGATTCCATCACCCGTGTGCCATTTTCCGCAGACCCAGGTGCTGACTGAACTGATCAGATGTCCGTAAAAGTGAGCTGGGTGGGGTGATCAGTATCGGCTGATTCATCCGCAGGACCCGCGACATTGCATACAGGCTGGCTGGTGCGCCATTGGAATGGGCGATGACAGTATGTGTGGCTCGTTGCATTGTGGCAACGCGTACCGTGAGTGAAGGTGTGTAGCGGGATAGCTCGTGCAGGGTATGTTTTTCTGGCATGAATTTTCATCACTCAGGTAAGCGGCTCTTTCAATCGCGCAGTTAGCGGCCCAAGGTCTTGCCACTCATAGCGATGCTCAGGAATCTGGATGCCATCCGGTGCTGCCCAGATACCGTCTGCGCTATGCTGTGCACCCAACTGCTCGTAAAAGCGGCGGGCAGGCATGTTGGCGGCAAGCGCCCACAAAAACAGGCCATCCTGTGGTCGATGGCGGTAGCACCAATCGGCGGCCCGCGCAACCAATTGGGTGCCGATACCCTGGCCTTTGAATCGGTGATCGACATGCAGATTGTCCAGATACGACCATCCTGGTTCGGTGTGTAGATAAGTACAAACGAAACCGGCCAACAGGTCCTCATGTTCTGCAACCAGCACAGACTGATCCGAGGTGGGCAGGGTCAAGCGGTCGTGCCAGATGGCCGATCGCTCGGTGATGACTTGCTCATCCAGATAACGGTCACAGAGGATGCCACGGTAGGCTTGTTGCCAGCTTTGGGCGTGCAGGGTGGCAATGGCTTGAATGTCGTGTGCAGTGGCAGGGCGAAAATGCATGGTGAAAATCCGTCGGTATGAAGTCGTGATTGTGGTGTGCGGTGTTGTGCTCAACGTATAAAAAACAATACGGTCATGGCCAAACCTGTCGCAACGATGAACCGCCTCAACCAGTAGGCGGGAATGTGCCCAGCAAGGCGGGCACCAGCATATCCGCCTACGGTGGCTGCCAACATCATAAGCAGGGCGTGGCCCCAGACAATGCTGTCAGCCAATGCATACAAGCTGACTGCAATGATGGTCAGGGTGGCGGAAAGCAGGTTTTTGACGCCGTTCATTCGCTGTAGATCGGTATCGCCCAGCAGATTCAGCATTGTCAGTAGCATGATACCCAGCCCACCATTGAAGTAGCCACCATAGATGGATACCACCAGCAAACCGAGCGAATGTTTCCGGCTGGTGTAAGTCGGGTGCTGACGAAGGTAGGTCAGCCACTTGGGGCCGGCAGCAAACAAGACCGTTGCAGCCAGTAGCAACCAGGGAACCATATGGTCGAACAAGCGGTCAGGTGTCAGTAACAGCAATGTTGCGCCCGCTGCCCCACCCAGCAGACTGAGCATGACCTGTTGAACCAATTGTTGACAGGGGATGGTCTGTAGCACATTGCGAAAACCCCAGGCGCTGGCAAGGTAACCGGGAAGCAAGGCCGTTGTACCGGTGGCGTTGGCTGCGACAGGTGGTATGCCGCATGCCAGCAGTGCTGGCAGGGTCAGGAAGCTGCCGCCGCCGGCTACTGCATTCAATGCACCAGCCAGAAAGGCCGCCGGAAGTAGAAATGTTGCGTTGTCGACAACTGTCATGGCCTCAAACAAGGTCATGGTAGATCGCGACCATCCGTTGGCCCTGGCCATTGACAGCAGCACGGTACATACCTTCAGTGCTGAACGGCATAGCAATCTGGCCATGGTGATCCACCGCGATTACGCCACCACAACCGCCCATGGCAGTCAGAATCTGGATGGCGTCATCTGCCGCTTGTTGCAACGTGAAACCGCCATACCGTAACCGGGCGGCAATGTCATGCGCTACGGCTGTCCGTACGAAAAATTCGCCATGCCCAGTACCCGACACGGCGCAGTGAATGTCAGCCCAGGTACCTGCTCCGATCACGGGTGTGTCGCCAATGCGACCTGGCCATTTGGCGGTCCGCCCACCTGTGGACGTAGCGGCTGCCAAGCGGCCGGCATGATCCAGTGCCACGGCGCCCACCGTGCCATGTTTACGGTCTTCCGGCACATCGGCATCGCTACCGCCAACGGCCAGTCTTTCCAGTTCATCTTGCAGGGCTTGCCAGCGGCGCTCGGTATGGAAATAGTCTGCATCGCATTGTGGCAAGCCTGATTCGACAGCAAATCGGTCGGCAGCTTCAAACCCCAGCATGACATGCGGTGTGCGCTCCATCACGACACGGGCCAGTCTGACCGGGTTGCGGGTACGACGAAGGCCTGTCACGCTGCCCGCTGCCTGATTCGGGCCATGCATGATGGCCGCTTCCATTTCGATCTGGCCTGCGCTGTTGAAAACGGCACCACGACCGGCATTGAATAGCGGGTTGTCCTCCAGGACGACCACGGCTTCGGTGACGGCATCCAGCGCGCTACCGTGTTGTTGAAGGATCGTCAGGCCCGCATCCAGTGCGGCATTCAGACCGGCCAGATAAGCTGCTTCCTGATCCAGGCTCAATTCGCTGCGGCGGAGGGTACCGGCACCGCCATGTATGGCCAAGGCGATGGTCATAGTTATTTCACCTGCTGTTCCAGTTCGAAGCTGGCACCGTTGTCCAGCCCCAGTTCGGCCACCAGCCAGGGCATTACACTTTGCAAGGTGCCGTGCAGCGTCCAGGGTGGGTTGATGATGAACAGGCCGCTGCCATGCATGCCGAAGCCATCCGCCTTGGGGGCATGGACGCTGAGGCTGACGTGCAGCCAGCTGTCGATCGGCAGACGTTTGAGTTTATCGACGAACTGCAGCGATTCCTGCCGCTGCAGTTTTGGGTACCACACGGCATAGACGCCATTGGCAAAGCGCTTCAGGGATTCCTGCAGGCAATGTACCACGTGCTGGTAGTCGCGTTTGTCTTCATAGGGTGGGTCGATCAATGTCAATGCCCGGCGGGATGGTGGGGGCAGAACGGCTTTGATGCCTTCAAAGCCATCGGTCATCTGGACTGTGCCCCGCTTGCTGTGTTCGGCAAAATTCTGTTGCAGCAGCTCAGCATCGGTTGGGTGCAATTCGAACAATCGCAACCGATCCTGGCTGCGTATACATTGCAATGCCACCCAAGGTGAACCGGGGTAGAGCACCAGCTTGCCAGACGGATTCAATGCCTTGACCACGGCGACATATTCCGCGAGCGCTGGCGGTAGATCAGTGCGGCCCCACAACCGGGCAATACCACCCTGAAATTCAGCATTTTTGGTGGCGTAACCTTCGCGTAGCGAATAGACGCCAGCGCCGGCATGGGTATCGATATACCAATAGGGTTTGTCTTTCTGGTTCAGATATTGCAGCAACTGCATCTGAACAAAATGCTTGAGGACATCGGCGTGGTTGCCGGCATGAAAGGCGTGACGGTAGCTGAGCATGGCGGGCGATGGGGATCAAACCGTTGGATGATGCGACACCGCGCGGGTACCGTCAATCTTTCGACGATTTGGCATTGCAGATCAAGTGTGCCGACTATACTGCCATTGACAGTATGGACATTCGAATTGTGCTGTCGGCAGTATGTTCGTCATCGTTTGCCGGTGCGTGAGGGGGTTCGCGTACCGGTTTTTGCATGTTTGCGCCGCAAGGCATGCCAGCGAGGCCCGGTTTGACCATGTTCCGGTGTAGCGCAACGTTGATTGACAAATGTTGGCCAGCATCCCGCTACCGTTGGGGCTGGTATTCAATCATCTCCGCGGGTTCGGCCCATGACCGATAGCACGTTTGACGAGCTGGTTGTGGCGCCGTCCCGTCGCCATGGCATTGGCACACGACTTAAGCTGGCGTTTGCGCTGGCAGCAGCTTCCACCGTACTGGCAGCGGGGTCGGCAATCTGGATGTTCCAGCAGGTTGATACGGTGCTTTCCCATTTGACCTCACAGCATATACCGTCCAGCTTGAGCACTGCCCAGTTGAATGCCGTTGGACAGTCACTCTCCGCTGCGCTGGCTGAGCTGACCATGGTCGAGTCGACCACTACTCAGTTGCCGGCTCAGCAACGGGTCAATACGCTGTTGGCCGACATGTCGAAACAGCTTGCACAAATGGGGACCGTCGACCGGAATATGCGCATTGAAGTTGAAAAAACGATGCGATCCTTGCAATTGAATGCCACCAATCTACGGCAACTGGTTCTAGGTCGATTGGAGCTGGACCAGCGTCAGCGGGCATTGTCCACAAGAGCTGATGAGGTGGTGCGGATAGTCGGTAGGCTGTTGGCATCAAGGATGGCGAGGCCGGATGAAGTCGACCGGGGGAGGCATCGTCAGGAGCCAATGCTGACAGGCCGACTGCAGTTACAAACCGATGTAGAGCAAATGGCCAATCTGATCAGGCTGGCTGAGCGGGCGGCGGGTACTTCGCAATTGATGGCGACGCAAACCGCATTTCGCCAATGCTACGATCGAGCACTAACGACATTACATGATCTGCCGGCATCGACTGAGCTCAAGCATCAATTCAACACATTGCATTCGATTGCAGATGGGATGGACGGCATGTTCCGCGCCAGCGATCAGCAGTTGGGTCTGCTCCGCATTACTCGGCAAATGCTGACGGAGAACCGCCAATTGGTCGCGCAATTGTCAACCATGCTGATCGAGCTGAACACCCGTCATGACCAGGAAATGGATCGGCAATTACGGGAGCTGACTGTTCAATTGCACGTCAGTACTCTCGGGCTGGCCGGGTTGATGCTGATCAGTCTGTTGCTGTCGCTGGGTTTGGGGTCCATTTACGTCGGGCGAAATGTCGTCGGGCGACTGGCGGATGTGGCACGTAGCATGCGTGAGATTGCAGCCGGTCGGCTGGATGGGCCATTGCCAAAGCAAGGTGATGATGAAATTGGCGACATGGCTCATGCATTGGATGTCTTTCGGGATGTCATCCTGCAGTTGAAAGAGCAGTCGGAAGGTATGGCACGCAGTGAAGCGAGGTTGTGGTCGATTTTGGCGGCCTCGCCATTCCCACTGTGGATTTCCAATCTGGAAACCGGGCGACTGATCTATTCCGATCGGCGATTCGGGGAACTGTTCAAGCTGGGGACGATATCTGGCGATGAGCCATTGGAAATTGCCCAACTGTTTGCTGAGCGAGGTGCCTATGCTGACCTACAGATTCAACTGCGTAGCCAGCCTAGCATTAGCGATCTTGAACTACAGTTGCGTGCGCTGACCGGGGAGTTGGTATGGGTCATGTTATCGGCCGTGCGTATTCAGTACGCCGACCAGGCGGCGGTATTTGGTGCATTGCAGGATATTTCCGGGCGTAAACAGGCCGAAGAACAACAACGCCTGGCAAAAGAGGCTGCCGAGGCTGCCACCCGTGCCAAATCAGCTTTTCTGGCCAACATGAGCCATGAATTGCGCACTCCCTTGGCCGCTATCCTGGGGTATACCCATCTGATGCAGCAGACCTCGCTGACCCAGCGGCAGCAATCCCTGCAGCAAAAGGTCGGTACGTCGGCCACTACATTGCTGGAACTCATCGACAGTATTCTGGACTTCTCCAAAATCGAAGCTGGCAAGTTAGAGCTGGAAACGGTTGATTTTGATCTGCAACAGGTGCTGGATCGAGTCACCAGCATTGCCACCTTACAGGCGGATGCCAAAGGGTTGTCACTGGTGATTGCAGTCGATCCGATGGTGCCCACTGCCTTGCGCGGTGATCCGTTGCGATTGGGGCAGGTATTGCTGAATCTGGTCAATAACGCCATCAAGTTCACCAATCAGGGAAAGGTGATGGTCACAATTGCAACTGGGGACATGTCCGAGCGCCAGGTTGAGCTGCAGTGCAGTGTCAAGGATACCGGGATTGGTATGACCGGTACGCAGATGGCGACCATCTTCCAGTCTTTCACCCAGGCGGATAGCTCCACCACGCGTCGATTTGGTGGTACTGGGCTGGGGTTGGCCATTTGCCGGGAGCTGATCCACCAGATGGAGGGTGAGATCGACGTCAGCAGCCAGCCGGGGCAAGGGACGGTGTTTCGTTTCAATATCTGGCTGCAACGGGCGAGCCATCAATTGCCGCTGCTGGAGAACAAAAATTGCCTGCAAGGCATGTCCGCGCTGGTGGTGGATGACAATGCGGCAGCGGGACGTGCAGTGATGGAATGGCTGACCGGCTGGGGTATGGCGGTACGTTTGGCCAGTAATGGCGAGATTGCATTGCAGCTTCTGTCCGCCACCCAGGATAGCATTGCATTGCCACAGGTGGATTTGATCACGCTCGAACAGTCACTGCCGGTGATGGACGGGGTTGACACAGCACGCCAGGTTACGGAAATGGCGCAGACCAATGGACAACCCAAGCCGAAAGTGATTCTGCTGGTGAGTCATGCGTTGGCTGCAGATGCCGCCCTGCCGGTGGGCGTGGATGCGGTACTGCAAAAACCGATCCGGCAAGGTGCGTTGCAGGAGATGGTGCTGCGTTTGCTGGGCCATACACCTGCCGTGGCAGCGGCACCGGCCGGGCGGACCGCGCTGCGGGCTGAGCTGCAAGGGATGCGCATTCTGCTGGTGGAAGACAACGATATTCTTTGCGAATTTGAAGTTGACCTGCTGTCCTCAATGGGGGTTTTGCTGACGGTTGCGAAAGATGGTCAGCAAGCGGTCGATCTGATGGCCAATCGCGATTTTCACGTGGATGCAGTGCTGATGGATGTGCAAATGCCCGTGCTGGATGGCCTGGAAGCGACGCGCATGATTCGTCACCTGCCTGGGCGTGAGCAGCTGCCGATCATTGCCATGACGGCACATGCTATCGATACCGAAAGGCAGCGCTGCTTTGATGCTGGTATGAATGACCATATTTCCAAGCCCATTGATCCTGACCGTCTGGCGCGGGCACTGGTGCAAGCAGTCTATCCCAGTGTGCAAATGGGTGAAAACTGCATGCCGCGCATGGGGCCGGATCTACCGGTTCTGCCAGGACTGGATCTGGTGACCGCCTTGCATCGGCTGGGTGGCAAGACCACCTTCCTACGTCGCATGTTAAGTCGCTTTAGAACCGGATATTCGGATGCGGCACATCGTTTGCGTGAGCTACTCGATTCGGTGCAGTATGACGATGCCCGGCGTTACGCTCATTCCTTGAAAGGGGTGGCCGCCACCCTGGGGGCAGATCGTGTCGCCACCGTGGCCACGGATATTGAGCAGCGGATCAACCGACGAGAGCCAGACGGTATCGAGCGTGAACTGCAAGAACTGGATGCAGGCCTGGCAGTGGTATTGAGTAGTATCGATAGTTGGTTGCCACCGTGTCCTCAGCCGGCCGTGGTGTTGCCACCTGGTTCGGCACGGATCGAAGCGATCAGCTCATTGGATGAGCTTGACGCTCTGTTGCGGTTACGGTCGATCAGTGCTCGTCGCAGATTTGGTGAATTCAGTGCACTGATAGCAGCGGTGGATGAAGCGGCTGCCCGTGACATCGCTATTGCACTTGAGCGTTTGGATTTCCCGTCGGCCCGTCGTTATCTGGCGCCCGTGCTGGCACATTATGCAGAAAGGAATGACTCGACGTGATAGGCCAGCCCACTATCCTGATTGTGGATGACGAGCCTGCCAACATCGAAGCCTTGGCCAGCTCGCTGGAGGAGCTGTACGAAGTCCAGTTTGCACTGTCAGGGCAGGAGGCATTGGCCCGTGCACGCATGTCCCCACAGCCGGATCTGATACTGCTGGACGTGATCATGCCCGAAATGGATGGCTTTGCCATTTGCCGATTGCTTAAGGTCGATCGTCGTACGGTGGACATTCCTGTCATTTTCGTCACGGCACTGGCGAATCCAGATGAGGAGGCCAAAGGGTTTGATTGTGGTGCTGTGGATTTCATCATCAAGCCGTTCAAGGATGTAGTGGTGCAAGCTCGTGTTCGCAATCATCTAGAAATCAAGCGTACCCGTGAATTGTTGCAACGCCTGGCCGTGACCGACAGCCTGACCGGACTGGCCAATCGTCGTCACTTCGAAGATGCACTGGCTCATGAAGTCAACAGGCAGCGTCGGCGCCGTGGCGATTTGGCGCTGGTATTGATCGATGTCGATTTTTTCAAGCAATACAATGATTATTATGGCCATCCGGCGGGTGACTACATCCTGAAAACCTTGGCTGAAGCGCTGTCCAGCACGTTACGCAGGCCTGCTGATCTGATTGCCCGTATCGGTGGTGAAGAGTTTGCCTGCCTGTTACCAGAGACTGAACTGGCTGGTGCAATGGCCGTGGCGGAACGTATTCGCAGCAATATCGAGGCTTTAGCCATGCCGCATATCCATTCAAGTGTGGCACCTTATGTGACGGTCAGCCTGGGGGTGGCGATTGTCGATAGCGCTGAGCCGGATGCGAGTGCCAAGTTATATAAATTGGCAGACGCCCAGCTGTATAAAGCCAAACAGCGTGGACGTAATCGTGTGGTAGGAATCGAGATGCCTGTACTGGAATCCGCTCGGGGAATGGTGCCTTAAGCCCGCTCATCGCCCAGGCGTGGATACTGCAAGCGGTTTGCCCGTCGATGGCTTCATGTGGCCTGATCGCTGCGAATGCAATGACCAAGCGGTTTGTTTGATGGTGCTGCAAATTGAACGAGCATGCATTGTGCTGGCCATATGGGCGATCAGGAGGAGTAGACACACAGCTGCTTAGATCGCCACTGGGCCATCGCGCCTGTTGACCTTTTTTCAAGCTCGATTCGCATTTTACTCTCAGTGAAGGCGTAATCATGATCGGTATTGAAACCAAGGTGTCTGGAAACGATATTTCCGCCAAAGTTCGGGTACATACACCGATTCAAGGTCCTGTACCCGCTAACCTGGTTGCATCCAAGAACCCACGTTCGCACGACATCTACTCGAAATGGAAAAAAGGCGGTAAGAAGTATGCAGTCTTTAAGGATTCTTCAGTAACCGACTTAAGCTGCATCGGATATGGGTACGGCATTGTGGATGGAAATGATATTCATATCTATCGGATTGATATCGATGAGGATTTTCGAGGCAGCGGTTACGGTCTCGCCCTGATGCAGGCGTTGCTGATGGTGGGGATAAAAAGTGGCGCAACTGCAGATGGGAAGGTGATGTTGGTTGCGGATGCCAGAGAAAGTGACGAACTTAAATTGGATAAACAGGCGCTGAATGAGAAAAGCGTTGATCTCACGATTAGAACAAAGCAACTCTCCAAATATTACAAAAGAATGAGTTTTTGCAAGAATGTGGAAGACAGCGAAACGGATTATGTTTGGCAGCGCCCAATGTGGGCACAGATTGGTGCGGTCATTACCAATATCCAGGTATGGCGAAGTGCCAAATACAAACATTGTCCCGTGTGGTTTTGGCAATTCCTTTGACTCAATTCATGATTGCACTGATTGAACCGGTGCGCTATCCAGGATGTAACTAACGGTATATCAGTCAAGATGGTTGATCTGGTGGTGGATTGGGTATTGGCTCAACATGGGGGGGTGGGTGCTGCGTGTTGAGCAATGCTTCGGCGGCTTCCAATATCCGATCCCGGTCCTGCTGCAAATCCTCGACTGTGACGACAACGGGTTTATCTGGCACCACACCAATTCCCTCGACTCGCTGGCCATCTGCCAATACGAAGCCAGCCTCGCTATAGGCCAACCGACCGCCGCCAGGTATCGGGGTGTAGTCGAAAAAGCCCAATAAACAGCCACATGAGGTCTCGCCCACCACTTGCGCCCGGCCGATGGCCTGCAACGACGATGACAACATTTCTGCCCCGCTGGCGGAATTGCGGTCCACCAGGACTGCCAGCGGTCCTTTATAGGCATATGGACCACGGCCATCAGCCTTCTGCTCAAGCGATAGAATCTCAAAGGTATTGAAAAACAACGTGACAGGCTGGCCGCTTCGCGTCAAGGTTCGGCCCATCACTACCGGCTCTGCCAGAAACTCACTGGCAATCTGCCAGACCATATTCAAGGCCCCGCCAGGATTGCTTCGTAAGTCGATGATGATACCTGGTGTATCATGAAATCCCCTTAATGCCTCGATGACTGGCCAGGTCAGGCTGGGTTTGAATTCGTTGAACCGGATGTAGCCGTAACCAGATGGCAACCTGCGGGAAATCAGGCGGGGTGGGGAATTCAGCACCCGGCGAGTCAGAACGGCGGCAATTTCACTGCCATCCGGTCGTTGAAACCGCATCGCTGCCTGGGTATCGGGCTCCCCTTGTAGCAGCTTGCCCAGTGCCACACGATCACGTGCCCGCAAGGTAGAGCTGTTGCGCACATTCTGTTGTAAACGGGTCAGCGTGGAGATTGCATCCTGCCCGTTGATGCTGATCAGCTGCATACCTTTTCTGACACCAGCCCACCATGCATCGCCTTCCGGTGAAATCGCATCGACGAACAGCTCATCATTATGCCGTATCAAGCCGAATCCAAATGACACCATGGCACTACGATCATGTAATTTGGCTTCTTTCGGTGATTCAACCCGAGTATGCCCATCATGCATCTCACCAGCCATCTGATCCAGCGCCGCCCAAAACGCATCGTCATCCGGTGCATTCACCACCAGGGGGCGATATTGATCCCTGACTGAAATCCAGTTCACGCCATTCAGGTTTGGATCGTAATACCGCTCATTGATCGTCGACCATACAAAATCAAACGCCTGCATTCGCAATCCCGCGTCCAGTTTGTCCGGTACCGATACCACGGATAGCTGCCGCAACAAAATCCGATTGGGGTCAAGGTGGTGACATGCTGTCAGTAGCCAGGCCAGAAATAGATATATAACCAGGCGAAAGCCGTATGCCATGAATGTGTTGAATTGCTTGATCAATGGCTTGCAGGCAAAAGAATGGTGAACGAAGAGTGGCATCGAAGGAATGACGCAACGCAAGTATGGTAATGGGTATTGTAGTACGCGCAGCGGGTGCGGATGACAGTTTGGCTGGTGTTTCGGGGAAGGGCTTCACCATGACCCGTTGTCGTGCAGTTTGATAACTTGGAGACGACCTGTAATGAATGGCCTGGTAAAGGTAGTGATAATCAAATGACTGGCAAGGTATTGTATTGCATTTTGTTTTTCCTGGTTGGGCTGGCTCGTCTATTAAGAGCCGCTAACAAAACCCTTCTGGTGTTGTTGTGCAAACTTGTCGTACTCACGTACTGCCTTCGTTTGCACGCCTAAGCAGAATCACTTCGCTGGGTTTTGTTAGCGGCGCTAAGCGCAGTTGATATTTACTGCAGGATTGATTGTGCCACTACCTGTTGCTACCGATTTCCGGCGTGAAAAATACAAGTCATTTTTCAACATGGCCATCTGTTTTTTTCGTTGTGAAATTGGCTTGAAAAGCCGGGTGTCTACCCAGAGGTGCACTCAAGCAGCACTACTGGAGCGATGGTTACGTGGGTGTCTGCGGATCATATTGGCTTGTGTGCAGATCAATAGTGGTATGGCTATATGGCTGAAGTATAAGGGCAATTTGGCGAGAATTTTAATATTTCCTGAAGGCTTGATTAAGTCAAATTAATCCGATTTTGCGAATGTATATTTACCTCTGCTATAAGATTGATTCCTGTATCGGTATGTATGGGCGCCGAATGCGGGGAATGTGGCTGATGCAAAAATAATGCATTTTTCGCTATACATGGGTCATCGTCAGCTGGATATATTGTTCAGAGAGCAATGCAGCCTGAATGACATGGTTGTGACGATCGGTGGAAAGGTAAGGTCAGTGGAAGATTTATTGAGTGCAGATGAATTGATGCATCTGGCGATCGAGGCGAGTGGCCGGGAG